>JBFEQR010000224.1:0-4720 GCA_041549425.1 Yoonia sp.
CTGACCCGCAAATCCGAACACCGTCTTCATCTTGCGACGGTCCGCCAGATCGAAAGGCTGCTGGATCGCGATCACCGGCCCTTTTCTGCCGCCCCGCAACTGGACCGCCGCGCATCGGCGGACGGACAGTGGCAGCATGACGCGTGAACCCGACCAGCGCGACCGCGACAGGATGCTAGAGGTCATCCAGACAAGCGAGGACCGCCGCCGGAAATGGCAGGAAGAGGGCGAGCGTCCGCTGTGGAAGAACCTTTCGATGGTGGGCGCGCTGGGCTGGCTGATTGTCACCCCGACGCTGTTGGGGGTTCTGGCGGGCCGTTGGCTGGACGGGCGTTTTGACACCGGCGTTCTTTTTAGCGGCGCATTGACCTTCGCGGGGGCGTGTTTCGGGTTTTGGCTGGCATGGCAAAGGATGAATGAAAAATGATGCAGTCTGTTCCGACAAGCGGGATTTTCTGGCCCTTGGCAGGCATCGCGTTGGGCGCTGTCTACTTCCTGCTGCTGGGCCGCAGCGTCGCTGTGATCGGGGGTATGGGCGACTGGCGCGGTGCGGTCGGGGCGTTTGCGGTGCGCATCGGTCTGGCTGCAGGTGTCTTTGCGCTGGCGGCCATGCAGGGGGTTGCCCCGCTCCTTTTGACGCTGATCGGGTTCCTTGTCGCACGGACCGTCGTGATTGCACGCATGAAAAGGGGGCCATGATGGACGCCAGCCCGCTTTTACCGGATATCCTGTTTCATATCGTCCCTGTGCCGATCAGCCGTGCCGTCGCGACGACATGGGCGCTGATGGTGTTTCTGGCGGTCTTTCTGGTGGTTGGCCTGCGCAAGCCTGCGCCTGATGCCGGACCCGTGCAGGCCGCGCTCGAGGTTGTCGTGCTGGCCATCGTCAAGCAATTGCGCGAGATTCTGGACCGTGATCCGTGGCCTTTCCTGCCGCTGCTGGGGTCGCTTTTCGTGTTCTTGTGCCTTGCCAATCTGGCAGCCGTCGTGCCGGGTGCGACACCACCCACGGGTCATATCGAAACCCCTGCCGCGCTTGCGCTGATCGTCTTTTTGTCGGTGCATTTCTTTGGCGTAAAGGTCCGCGGGACCGGCCCCTATCTGCGCCACTATCTGGAGCCCAACGTCTTTTTGTTGCCGCTCAATGTCCTGTCAGAGCTGACGCGCACCTTTTCGCTGATGATCCGGCTGTTCGGCAACATGATGAGCCACGAATTCGTCATCGCGATCGTGGTGTTTCTTGCCGGTTTGCTGGTTCCGATCCCCTTCCTGCTTTTGGGCATCCTGATCGGGGTCATTCAGGCCTACATCTTTACGGTTCTTGCCACTGTTTACATCGCCGCCGCCGTTGGCGCGGTCGCGGCCTAGGAAAGGAGCAACATGAATTACGTTGAAATCATCAGTATTCTGGGGGCGGTGATCGCCGTGTCCTTTGGTGCCATCATGCCAGCCTATAGCGAAGGGCGCGCCGTCGCCGCCGCGATGGAGGCGATTGCCCGTCAGCCAGAGGCGGCAGGAACCTTGTCGCGCACGCTTTTTGTCGGTCTGGCGATGATCGAAACCATGGCGATCTATTGTCTGGTGATTGCGCTTTTGCTGCTTTACGCCAATCCGTTCGTCGGCTGACCATGCAGATTGACTGGTGGACATTGGGGTTACAGACGATCAATTTTCTGGTCGTGATCTGGCTGCTGAGCCGGTTCCTTTATCGTCCCATCCGCCATGTTATCGAAGAACGTGAAGCCGCTGACAGGGCGGCCAGTCAGGCGGCACAGCAAAAGGCCGATGCCGCCGATCAGGTCCGGCGAGAGTATGCGCAAAAGCGCGCGCAGCTTGCGCAGGAACACAACGCGCGTGAAGCGGCCTTTCACAAAACTATGGAAGCCGAGAAGGAAAAGACCCTCAACGCGGCCCGCAAAGAAGCGGCAGACCTGCTTGAGGCCGCGCGGGAAAAGATCGCGCGGGACCAAACGCAGGCCCTGCAAAACCTCAAGGGTCGCGTGCAGGTGTTGGCCGCTGATCTGGCCCGCAGCGCACTGCGCGCGCCCGCTTGCGGTGACGATTCCATAAGGCGGGTCACAGCGCATCTGGATCAGCTACCGCAGACTGATCTTGATGATCTGGGGCAGGATCTTTTGCCTGACGCCGCAGGCATTACCGTCGTGACGCCCGACACACTTTCACCATCGCAACAGGACGCGTGGCGCAGCGCACTGACCCAAAGGTTCGCAGAGGGGGCGGCGGTTCGTTTCAAGGAAGATCCCGACATTCTTGGCGGGATCGATCTGCATTTCCCACATGCGGCGCTGCGGTTTTCAGTGGCTGACAGGCTGCGTCGCGCGGCAGCTGCGTTGGAGGTCGGGGATGTCTCTTGAGCGTGACCTTTCGGAATGGATCGCCCTTGCGCGCCACCGGCTGGACCAATCCGGACTTGACCCGCAGTTGGAGCGTATCGGGCGTGTTGAACAGGTTGGCGACGGGGTCGCGACGGTATCGGGTCTGCGACAGACACGGCTGGATGAGTTGCTGCAATTCGCGGACGGGACGCTGGGCCTGACCATGACGATTGCGGAAAAGTCGCTGGGCTGTGTGCTGCTGTCTGCGGATGACACGATCACGGCGGGCAGTCGCGCCATGAACACTGGCAGGATTGCACAGGTGCCGGTGGGGGATGGTCTTTTGGGGCGTGTTGTTTCGCCTTTGGGCGTCCCTTTGGACGACGGACCACCCATCACCGCCGCCCGCTATGATCCCATCGAAAAACCCGCACCGGGGATTGTTGAACGGGAACTGGTCACCGAACCGATGCTGACGGGCCTGACCGTGATCGACGCGATGATCCCGCTGGGGCGCGGGCAGCGGCAATTGATTATCGGTGACCGGAAAACCGGAAAAACCGCTATTGCAGTCGACGCGATCATCAATCAGCGCAACACGGATGTGATTTGCATCTATGCCGCGATCGGGCAGAAAAGTTCGACCGTGGCCCATGTTGTGGACGCTGTCCGGACACATGGTGCCATGGACAAATGCGTCTTTGTTGTCGGTGCCGCGGATGCCGCACCCGGGGCGCAATGGATCACGCCCTATGCCGCGTGCAGCATCGCCGAGTATTTTCGCGACCGCGGCCAGCATGCCTTGCTGGTCTTCGACGATCTGACGAAACATTCGATGATCTATCGCCAGCTTTCGCTGCTGCTGCGCAACCCCCCCGGACGCGAGGCCTATCCGGGTGATATATTCTACCTTCATGCCCGCCTACTGGAGCGGGCCGCGAAGCTTTCGGATGATCTTGGGGGCGGGTCTTTGACGGCACTGCCGATTGTGGAAACGCAGGCTGGCAATCTGACCGCCTATATTCCGACAAATCTGATTTCGATCACGGACGGCCAGATCATGCTGGAACAAAAGCTGTTCTACGAAGGACAAAAGCCGGCGGTCAACGTGGGGATGAGTGTTAGTCGCGTTGGTGGCGCGACGCAGGCCAAGGCGATCAAGACGCTCGCGCATTCGCTCAAGCTTGATTACGCGCAGTATCTGGAGCTGGAGATTTTTACGCGGTTCGGGGCCATGGTCGACGACCGGACGGCCAGAACAATAGCGCATGGCCGCCGTTTGCGGGCAATTCTGGGCCAGCCGGAATATAAACCTCTGGCCTTGTCCCAGCAGGTCGCCCTGTTGCTGGCAGTCTCCGAAGGCGATCTGGACGATGTGCCCTTGTCCGACGTGCCAAAGTTTCGCGACGTGCTGGCAACGCGGCTAAACGAAGACCTGCCGCAGATCATGGCTGAAATCGACGCTGCAGGGACGTTGTCAAAGGATGCCCGCGCTGCCTTGGGCGAGATGGCAGCAGACTGTGCGCGCGATTTTGTAAAGGCGGAGGGCGGGAAAAGTGGCTGAACGGGCACGCATCGCGGCACGGCTGGAAAGCGTGCGCCAGCTTGGTGAACTTGTTGGTGCCCTCCGATCCATCGCGGCATCGCGGATGCGCGAGGGGCAAGCGGCGCTTGATGGGACAAGGGCATTTTGCGCCACGGTGGAACGCGCGATTACCCGTATAGATCACGCAGATGCCGCCCCGCTGCCTGACGGAAATGGTAGGCAGGCTCTGTTGGTGATTACCTCCGAAAACGGGTTTGTCGGGGGGTTCAACACGCGGCTTATGGATCATGTGCAGGACCGGTGCGGTCCGCAAGGACGCTTGTTGCTGGTGGGGCGGCGCGGAAAGGTGCTGGCGATGGAACGGCATATGGTGGCGGATATCGCGATGCCGATGACATCCCATCCCAAAGGCGTGACGCCGCTGGCCCGCCAGATTGCCGCGCGGCTGGTCGGGGTCCGGCGGGCCGTTATCGTCTTTGCGCAGCATCACAGTGGCGGCGCGTATACCATCGTGCAGCGTCAGGTCTTGCCGCTTGCGCCTGCGCCTTTGCCGGACGTCGCGCCGCAACGGCCTTTGCATCATGTGCCAACGGCTGCGCTGTTGTCGCAGCTGGCCGCGGAATACCTGTTTGCCCAGATCGCGCAGGCGCTGATGCACAGCATCGTCAGCGAAAACAGTGCGCGGCTGATGACAATGGATGCCGCAGCGCGCAACATCGATGCGCGACTGGAAAAGCTGCGCCGCGAGGAACGCACCGCCCGCCAAGAGCAAACGACAGCCGACATGCTTGACGTCATTGTCGGATCAGAGGCCGTTGGATCATAGCGCCCCTACCACC
>JBFEQR010000225.1:0-4718 GCA_041549425.1 Yoonia sp.
TGGCGACCAGCGGCAGGCCCTTGGCATAGGCCATTTCGATATGGCCACGCTCTGACGCCTGTTCCGCCTCGGGCAACCCGTCACCGGGATGACGTTGCAGTTCCACATAAAGCCGGTCGGGATAAATCGCGGCCAGCCGGTCCATCAGGGCCTCGGCCTTGGGGCGCTGGCCCTGCCGCAAAAGGCGGCCCACAGGGCCATCGGGCCCACCGGACAAACAGATCAAACCCTGATGATATTGCGCAAGATCATCCAGTGACACCTGCGGCAACTGTCCACCTGCGTCCAGATAGGCGCAGGAGTTCAGCTTCATCAGGTTCATATACCCCTCTTCCGACTGGGCCAGCAGGACAACAGCGGCAGGGGCCTCGGGGCGTTTGCCAGGTTCGGCGGCCAGATAGGTCACATCGACCTGACAGCCGATAATGGGCTGCACACCTGCTTTTGCGGCCCCTTCGGAGAATTCCAGCGCGCAGAACATGTTGTTGGTATCGGTCACGGCCACGGCGGGCATGTCCATACCGGCAATCAGACCGGGCAACTTCTTGACGGGGATCGCCCCCTCAAGCAGTGAGTATTCGGTGTGCAGGCGCAGGTGGATGAATCGGGGATGGGATGTCATGACAGCAAGTTAGCGGATGCACCAAACTGCACAAGGCGGGATTGCACAGCGCCAACCCGAAACCTACGGTAAACCCCATGACGCACCGACTTGATCTTTTCTTCGGCGCAATGGCCGACCCCACACGGCGCGCGGTCATTGAGCAACTTGCCAGCGGGCCTGCGACGGTCAGCGCCTTGCATGCACCCCATGCGATGGCCCTGCCGACCTTCATGCGCCATCTGAGTGTGCTGGAGCAAAGCGGGATCGTCCGTTCGATCAAGAAGGGGCGCGTGCGCACCTGCCACCTTGCCCCCGCGCCATTGGTCGAGGTGCAGGGCTGGCTGGCATGGCAACGCACGCTCTGGGAAAACCGGCCATAGATGTCGGGTAAGGTGGATCGTGATCCACCCTACATCGCCCAAAGCTTGTGCAAATGATGCCGGACCGCGCGATGCAGGGGCAAGAAAGCCTTGCCAAACCGCCCAACCCCCGCTTTGATAAGGAAATGTAAGAGGCAGATGTCTACGCCGCATCGACATCTGGGCCCCTCGACATGATTTGGTAAGGCGGCAGGTTTTACACGATGAACGTCACGTTTCTTCTGAACGGGGAAACCGTGCAGGTGGATACGCAGCCAACGCGCACCCTGCTGGATTGGCTGCGCGATGACGCAAGCCTTTGCGGCACAAAGGAAGGCTGTAACGAGGGCGACTGCGGGGCCTGCTCGGTCATGGTCAGCGATGCCGACGGCACCAAGACGCTGAACGCCTGCATCCTGTTTCTACCCCAGTTGCACGGCAAAGCCGTCCGCACCGTCGAAGGGATCAGCGCACCGGACGGCACCTTGCATCCGGTACAGGAAGCGATGATCACCCATCACGGATCGCAATGCGGCTTCTGCACGCCCGGCATTGTCGCGTCCATGGCCACAGCCCATCACAATGGCCGAACCGACCACGATGATGTGCTTGCAGGCAACCTGTGCCGCTGCACAGGCTATGCGCCGATCATCCGCGCAGCCGAGGCCGCGCAAACCGCGCCAAAGGCCGCTTGGCTGGACGACGCAGCCCCTGCTGTTGCAGCCCCCCCCTACGCGCCCGAAACCCTTGATGCGCTCGCGGACTGGTACGCGGCCAACCCTGATGCAACGCTGATCGCCGGTGCCACTGACGTGGGGCTTTGGGTGACAAAGCAACTGCGCGACCTGCCGCATGTCGCCTTTCTGAACCGTTGCAAGACACTGCGCACAACCACCGTAACAGAGCATCACATCCACTTTGGCGCCGCAGTCACCATGACCGAGGTCCTTGACGTCTTGCGCGTCCACCACCCGTCCTATGGTGAAATGGTGCGCCGCTACGGCTCTGAACAGGTGCGCAATGCCGCCACCATCGGCGGGAACATCGCCAATGGATCGCCCATCGGTGACAACCCCCCTGCCCTGATCGCATTGGGGGCGGTGCTGCATCTACGCCACGGCACGCAAACCCGCGAGATACCGCTGGAGGATTTCTTTCTTGCCTATGGCAAGCAGGACCGTGCAGCGGGGGAACTGGTCACGGGGGTGACCTTGCCGCTGACGGCGCCTGCGCTGCGCTGCTACAAAATATCCAAACGCTTCGATCAGGATATATCGGCGGTTTGCGGCTGCTTCAATGTCACCGTCACCGACGGGACCGTCACGCAGGCCCGCATTGCCTTTGGCGGCATGGCCGGCACGCCGCACCGCGCAAAGGTCGTGGAGGCAGCTTTGGTCGGGCGGTCGTGGACACAGGACGCGGTGACCACTGCGGCCCGCAAATTTGCCGATGATTACACCCCGATGAGCGATATGCGCGCCAGTGCCGCCTACCGGCTGGAGGTTGCCGCAAACCTGTTGCACCGCTACTTTGCCGATCTCTCGGGGCAGGCGACCAGCGTGTTGGAGGTCACCGCATGAGCCTCGCAAAGCCCCTGCCCCATGACGCCGCCGCCCTGCATGTGACTGGGAGTGCGCGTTATATCGACGATATCCCGACGCCAAGCGGGACGCTGCATCTGGCCTTTGGCATGTCCCAGATTGCCAGCGGCAGCTATACGGCACTTGATCTGACGCAGGTGCGGGCAGCTGCAGGGGTTGTGGCTGTGCTGACCGCGGATGATCTGCCCTTTGCCAACGATGTCTCGCCCTCGGTCCATGATGAACCGCTGCTGGCAACCGGCACGGTGCATTATCTGGGTCAGCCGGTTTTTCTGGTCGTGGCGACCTCGCATCTGGCGGCACGCAGAGCGGCCCGATTGGGCAGGGTGGACTATAATGCCGCCACCCCGATCCTGGCCATCGAAGACGCGCTTGCGGCCGAAAGCTTTTTTGAGGACGGCCCGCGCATATGGACCAAGGGTGACGTGGATCACAACCTGGCCAATGCGCCGCACCGTCTGACCGGACAGATTGATATGGGCGGACAGGAACATTTCTATCTTGAAGGGCAGGCTGCCCTTGCCCTGCCGCAAGAGGGCGGGGATATGGTTGTCCACAGCTCGACCCAGCATCCAAGCGAGATCCAGCACAAGGTGGCCGATGCGCTGGGCCTGCCGATGCATGCGGTGCGCTGCGAGGTGCGGCGCATGGGTGGTGGCTTTGGCGGCAAGGAAAGTCAGGGCAACGCGCTGGCTGTGGCCTGCGCCGTTGCAGCCCGCCTGACCGGCAAGCCGTGCAAGATGCGATATGACCGCGATGACGACATGATGATCACGGGTAAGCGGCACGATTTCCGCATTGCCTATGACGTGGGCTTTGATGGTGAAGGGCGTGTTCTGGGTGTCGACTTCACGCAGATGACCCGCTGTGGCTGGGCGCTGGATCTGTCGCTGCCTGTGGCGGATCGTGCCATGTTGCATGCCGATAACGCCTATCATCTGCCCGCCGCGCGGATCACATCCTACCGACTGAAAACCAACACCCAATCCGCCACCGCCTTTCGCGGGTTTGGCGGCCCGCAGGGTGTCTTGGGGATCGAGCGGGTGATGGATCATATTGCGGCACAAACAGGGCTTGATCCGGTGCTTGTCCGCCAGCGCAACTATTACGAGGCAATGGCCGAAGGGGGGCTGTCTGCCCCCCGCGCTGCGCGCCCCCCCGAGGATATTTCCACTCGGAAGAAGACAGGCGGCGGTGTCCCCTATGGTGGCCCGCACTCGCCGCAGCCAAAGGTGCAGACGACGCCATATCATATGCCGGTTACGGATTTTATCCTGCACGATATGACAAAGCGGCTTTTGGAAACGTCCGGTTATTACGACCGGCGCGCGGCAATCGCCGCCTGGAATGCCGAACAGCCTGTGCTGAAGAAGGGCATCGCATTCAGCCCCGTGAAATTCGGTATTTCCTTTACCCTGACCCATCTCAATCAGGCAGGCGCATTGGTGCATGTCTATCAGGACGGATCGGTGCACATGAACCACGGCGGCACCGAGATGGGACAGGGCTTGTTCCAGAAGGTGGCCCAAGTTGCTGCAGCGCGATTCGGCATTGATGTTGCCGATGTGAAGATCACCGCCACGGATACCGGCAAGGTGCCCAATACCTCAGCGACTGCCGCCTCTTCGGGGTCGGACCTGAACGGGATGGCTGTCGCCAATGCCTGCGGCATCATCCGCGACCGGATCGCGGCATGTCTTGCCCATTTGCACCAAACGGAGCCTGAACAGGTCCGCTTTGCGGATGGGCAGGTTCATGTCGGCACGCACCAGATGCGTTTCGCCGAAGCCGCCCGGACCGCCTATCTGAACCGTGTCAGCCTGTCGGCCACGGGGTTCTACAAGACACCTGATCTATCATGGGACCGGATCAAGGGCGAAGGCCGTCCGTTCTTTTATTTCGCCCAAGGGGCGGCGGTGACCGAAGTCGTCATCGACACGCTGACCGGCGAGAACCGCATCCTGCGCACCGATGTCCTGCATGACGCCGGTGCTTCGCTGAACCCTGCCATTGATATCGGGCAGGTCGAAGGCGGTTATGTGCAGGGTGCCGGCTGGCTGACCACCGAGGAACTGGTCTGGGATGATAAGGGGCGGCTGCGCACCCATGCGCCAGCCACTTACAAGATACCCGCCTGTTCGGACCGTCCCGCCA
>JBFEQR010000226.1:0-4705 GCA_041549425.1 Yoonia sp.
AGATTACGCTAGATGACAGCGCCAATGAAAGCCCCTTTGTGCGCCCCGCCGGTGCCGATTTCCGCAAGGGCGATCCGATGGCAAGCGGGCGGATGCTGCGCCCTGCCGATATTGCACTTCTGGCGTCGATGAATTTCGCGCGCGTGCCAGTCACACGCCGCCCCACTGTTGCGATCATCGCCACAGGAGATGAACTGGTCCAACCCGGCGAGGCACCGCGCGACGACCAGATCATCGCTTCTAACAGCTACGGTCTGGCCGCGCTGCTTGCCGATCTTGGCGCGGACCCGCGGCTTTTGCCGATTGCGCGGGATACGGTGCCTGCCTTGGAATTTGCCTTTGATCTGGCAGCCGATGCCGATCTGGCAATCACCATCGGCGGGGCCTCTGTCGGCGATCATGATCTGGTCGGGGATGTGGCGCAGGCAAAAGGTATGGATCGCGCGTTCTACAAAGTTGCCATGCGGCCAGGCAAACCGCTGATGGCGGGGCGTCTGGGACGTACTGCAATGATCGGCCTGCCCGGTAATCCGGTCTCGGCCATGGTGTGCGGCCACATCTTCATTGCCCCCGTCATCCGCAAAATGCTGGGCCTTGGCACCGCGCCTGCCCTGCGTGAAACCGCACCACTGGCCGCAGATATCCGCGCCAATGGCCCGCGCGAACACTATATGCGCGCAAAGATCGACGCCTCCGGCGTCACGGTCTTTGAGCGTCAGGACAGCGCCTTGCTCACGGTGCTGGCCGATGCCAATTGCCTTGCGGTGCGGCCGGTCAACGATCCTGCCCGCAGCACTGGCGATATGATCGAGATCATCCGCATCTGACCCCTGCCAACACGCCAGAGTTGACACAAAACAAGAACATGCATAGAACATATGCAAAACTTGGCAATGGAGCAGGCAATGCTTACGAAAAAACAGCTCGACCTACTGGAGTTTATTCACAAGCGCGTACAGCGCGACGGTGTGCCCCCCAGCTTTGACGAGATGAAAGAGGCGCTTGATCTGCGCTCCAAGTCCGGCATCCACCGTCTGATCACGGCGCTTGAGGAACGCGGGTTCATCCGCCGCCTTGCCCATCGCGCGCGCGCACTGGAGATTGTGAAGCTGCCCGATGCGATGCAGTCAAAGGCGGGCTTTACGCCACGGGTGATTGACGGCGACAAACCCGACAGCACCCCTGCACGGGCCTTGCCGGTCGACAATGGTTCGGTTGATCTGCCCATGATGGGCCGGATCGCCGCCGGTGTCCCGATCGAGGCGATCAGCGAAGTTGCGCATAACGTCTCGGTGCCGCAATCCATGGTTGGGGCTGGTGACCACTATGCCCTTGAAGTCAAAGGTGATTCGATGATCGAAGCGGGGATTAACGATGGCGACGTCGTTGTGATCCGCGAAACATCTGTGGCCGATAATGGCGATATCGTGGTGGCCCTTGTCGAAGGGCACGAGGCGACGCTGAAGCGGTTCCGCCGCAACGGCAGCGCCATCGCGCTTGAGGCAGCCAATCCAGCCTATGAAACACGCGTGTTCCGCGACGATCAGGTCAAGGTGCAAGGGCGTCTGGTGGGGCTGATCCGCACCTACTGAGGCGGCGATACCTGTGACAACTGCATCGGTCCCGCAGCGGCAGGGCTGTGCAGCATGATGATGTCACCCCGCACGCCTTGTCTTGCATTCCACGGGCGCGCCCCTGCTGCGTAATGGGCAGTGCGGATCACCAACTGCCCCGCTGCATCGGTGCTGATGGCCAGCGCACCGGTATCGCGCAGGGCGGCAAGATCGAACACACGGCAAGGACGCTGAACAGGATCGATCTGATTGGTGATCAGCACATCAGCACCATCGCAACCGTCAAGTGCGGCAAGGGCGGTTTTGCCGGACACTTGCAGTACACCCCAGTCGGCGACCATGGCCCGCGTCTGTCGTCCCGTGATTTGCAGTCCAGCGCGGGCCGCAGCAACCTCTTGCGTCACCGGCGCGCCGTCGTTTTCCAGCCAGATGCCTGCGACAAACCCGCTGCCCCGCGCCTTTGACAAGGCCCGTCCTTGCGCTGTTTGAAGCCCGATCAAACTGCCGCTGTCAGCCACCAAAAGCATGGGCCGCACCGTTTGCCCCCACAGCACCGCAGCGACCACCACAGCCACCATTCCCGCAAGCCGCAACGGACCGCGCAGCAACACCAGCCACAACAGCCCCAATGCCAGCAGCGGTAACACTGCAGGATGCGGTGCCCAGACATGGCTTAGCGCATCCGCGCGCGACGCCACGGCATGCGCCACAAACAGGATCCAGCGCAACCCCTGCTCCATCACCCAAAGCCCCACAAAAGATAGCCCGAAGGGAAGCAGACAGGTCGCCAGAACGGCGGCGGGCATCACGATCGCGCCCATCAACGGGACGCTCAGCACATTTGCGATCAACCCGAAATGGGCAAACTGGTTGAAATGCGCGGCGGCAAAAGGTGCCGTGGCGAACCCCGCCACAGCCGAGGACAGAACTACCGACCAGATCGGGCGGGACCATTTTGGCAGGGCGCTCAGGTCAAGGCGGCGCAATCCGGCGAATGCGGCGACAAGTGCCGTTGTCGCGGCAAAGGACATCTGGAACCCCGGCCCGATTAACGCCTCTGGCTGCCAAACCAGCACGATCAAGGCGGCCATCGCCACCGCGCGCAGTGTCAGGGCGCGCCGGTCCAGAAGCACGGCGACAAACATGACGCTTACCATGATAAAGGTCCTTTCGGTCGCGACGTTCCCGCCTGAAAGCGCCAGATAGAAAGCACCGACCCAAATTGCACAAATAGCCGCGATCTTCTTGCCAGGCAGACGCAGGGCCGCTGCAGGCACCAACGCCAGCGAGACGCGGATGACCGCAAAGACAAACCCCGTCAAAAGCCCCATATGTAACCCCGATATGGCCAGCAGATGCGCCAGATTGGCCGCACGCAGGTCCGTCAGCGTCCCCTGCCCCATACCGGAACGGTCGCCGGTCATGATCGCTGCGGCAAAGGCGCCGGTTTCGCCGGGCATCGCCGCTTGCACGGCCTGCGATATCCGCATGCGCAAGGCAAAGATGCGCGCGCTAAGGCTGTTGTTCTCCGCAACCGCCCATCGCAGCACGGGCGAGCGCGTATAGCCCACGGCACCCAGTTGCAGAAACCATGCATGGCGTTGGAAATCAAAGCCATCCGGTTCTGCCGGACCGGCAGGTGGCGACAGGTGACCCGTCATGATAAGCACGTCCCCGGGGTCAAACCGGGCCAGCGGTTGAGGGCCATGCAACGACACCCGCACCCGCTCAGGCGTGCGCGCAGGGGACATGCGGTCCAGAACCACCTGATCCAGCGTCAGTCGCACCGCGTCACTACCCGAGCGGTCAATGTTGACCACCCGCCCCTGAATCGGTCCGTAGTAGCGGAAATTCACGACGGGGGCTGCCACCGCATCGACCCGCCATTTCGCAACCCCCATGCCCGCGATGATCAGCACAAGACCCAGAACCAGAGGTGCGACAGCCGTGCTTGCCATCCGCCACAACAAGAGCAGCGCAATCGCAACCAGCCCCGCAGAGGCGATGATCACCGCATCCGGTTCCTGACCGAGTGCGAAATAAATGCCGATGCCCGTGCCCAAACACACCGGCGCCCAGCAAAACAGGTTATCACGCTGGGTCAGAAGCGCGGATTGGATTGCCTCACGCACTTGTCCTTCACCCCGCAGTCTCATATTGCCTGTGCCAAGCCGGAACTTACCGGAAAGCTGGTTAGCGAAAGGTTAATAACCCATGTCCGTCGTCACACGTTTCGCCCCGTCGCCCACAGGTGCCTTGCACATTGGTGGCGCGCGCACTGCCTTGTTTAACTGGCTTTATGCCCGTGGCCGTGGCGGGAAGTTCCTGCTGCGGATCGAGGACACCGACAAAGCCCGCTCGACCGAAGAAAACCGTCAGGCCATTCTGGACGGGCTGACATGGCTGGGCCTTGACTGGGATGGTGAACCCTCCAGTCAGGCCGCCCATGCCGCCCGCCACGCAGAGGTCGCACATGCGCTTTTGGCGGCGGGCAAGGCTTATAAATGCTTCAGTACGTCTGAGGAAATCGAAGCCTTCCGCGAACAAGCGCGGGCAGAGAAAACATCCACGCTGTTCCGTTCGCCATGGCGCGATGTGCCAGAAGCCGATCACCCCGATGCCCCCTATGTCGTGCGCATCAAGGCCCCGCGCGAGGGCAAGACGACGCTGCATGACAAGGTGCAGGGTGATGTGACATGGGCCAACGATCAGCTGGACGATATGATCCTGCTGCGCTCTGACGGATCACCTGTGTATATGCTGGCGGTTGTCGTGGATGACCACGACATGGGCGTCACCCATGTGATCCGCGGCGACGACCACCTCGCCAATGCGTTCCGCCAGAACCTGATTTACGAGGCCATGGGATGGGACAAGCCGGTGCTGGCGCATATCCCGCTGATCTTTGGACCCGATGGCAAAAAACTGTCCAAACGGCACGGTGCCACCGGTGCGGCAGAGTATCAAGCGCTTGGCTACCCTGCTGCCGGTATGCGCAACTACCTGACCCGTCTGGGCTGGAGCCACGGGGATGACGAGTTTTTCACAGATGCGCAGGCCCGAGAGTGGTTCGATCTGGACGGTATCGGCAAATCGCCAGCCCGTTTCGACTTTAAAAAGCTGGAAAATAT
>JBFEQR010000227.1:0-4704 GCA_041549425.1 Yoonia sp.
ATCCGGCGACAGATCGTCGATGTCGAACGCGAAGTCGGTGTGCGCAGCTTTATCGCAGAGGTGCATCGCCGCCGTTTCAGGCTGATCCGCACGTCACAACACTTTATCATCATCTGCAACACAGATCCGATCACCGTTGTTTTGTAACACCCAAATTTCTCGAAATTTGGCCCCCCACACATTTCGAGAAATGTGTTTGGATCACTTACCCATTTTGGAAAGTTTTTCCTGCAAGGCGGCAAGCTGGTTCTTGATGTCGCCCAAATCGTCGCCACCCTCTTCATCATCGGATGATTTGGGTTTGATCATGCCACCGGTCATTGCCTTGAAAAATGCCTCTTGCTGGGCACGCATTGCATCGAAACCGGGCATGGCGGCCATAGGGTTGGCTTTGCCCATATTTTCCATCGCTTTGGACTGGCCTTCGCGCAGCATCTCGAAGCTGGCTTGCAGGAATTCCGGCACCACAGAGGCCGCCTGACTGGTGTAACTGCGCACCAGATCGGTCAACACATCAACAGGCAACACACTTTCGCCGCGGCTTTCGTGTTCTGCGATAATCTGCAACAGGTATTGGCGCGTCAGGTCATCGCCGGATTTCAGATCGACGATCTGCACCTCGCGGCCTTCGCGGATAAAAGCCGCGATATCTTCCAGTGTGACGTAGTCGCTGGTCTCGGTATTATAAAGACGGCGGCTAGCGTAGCGCTTGATCAGGAGCGGTTTGTTGGTGTCAGCCACGGGCGTCCCTCCACAGGAATGTTGCAGTGCAGAGAAGCCTATGCCGCGTCTGCGCAAAAAGAAAGCGTTAACCTCAAACAAAAAACGGCCCGCCTAGGCGGACCGTTTCCTGAAAACATACTCTTCGGGAGGAAAGAGCGTTTTTTGAATTGCTTACTTTGCAGCAGCAGTCGCTTTTTTCGCAGCAGCAGTCACTTCGTCAGTGGCTTTCTTTGCAGCAGCAGTCATGTCCTCGGACATGTCCTTGCCGGCGGCCAGAACGAGTTCCATTGTCTTTGTCTGAACCTTTTTCGCGATTTCAGCGAAAGCGGACATGTGCTCTGCAGCGCTTTCAGCGGATGCAGATGCGAAATCTGTCATTGCTTTTGCGTAATCAGCAGGCTCTGTTTTAGCGGAAGACATTTTTTCCATCTTTGCGATGGTGTCCTGTGTCCACTTTGCGGACAGTTCAGCAGATTTGCCAGCAGCGTCGAGTGCAACTGCGGACATTTTCTCGGCCAGGGCAGTCTGGTTCTTGAACTGCTCTTCCATTGCTTTTGTGTCTACGGGGAACGCGCCTGTCATGTCTTTGAAGATCGCGGTGAAGTCTTGTGTCTTAGCAGCCATGGTATCTACCTTTCAGATTATTCTGTTTGCGGGGGACACCCGCTGTTTTCGTCTGACACCAATATGCATGCTGCGGTGCAGCATTTCAAGTCTTTTTTCTGCACCGCAGCATAAATTTACTGCGGTCGCATAAATTCTTCTGATTTCGGCTACTTAGACAACACATAAGTGCCCGGAGCGGGCGCCAGAACGGGATATTCATCGCTTCCCGGTTGTCTGGCAGGCACTTTTTTGCCCGAATTCTTGGACAACCAGTCATCCCAGCGCGGCCACCACGACCCCTCATGCTTGTCCGCTGATTCCCGCCAGTCGTCTGCGGTCAGCCCTACTTCGGGGTTCGTATAGTGCCCGTATTTCTTCTTGCTTGGCGGGTTGATGATCCCCGCGATATGTCCGCTTTCGGACAGGATAAAGGTCTTGTCCTTGGACCCCATCTTGGCCACGCCATTATAGCTGCTTTTCCATGCGGCGATGTGATCCGTTTCACAGGCAATCGCGCAAACCGGAACCGTGACATCCTTGATCTGCACCGTTTCGCCTGCGACCTCGAAACCTGTGGTTGCGAATTTGTCGCTCTGGCAGAGGCCGCGCAGATATTCGACCGCCATCTTGGCTGGCAGGTTGGTGCCATCGCCGTTCCAGTAAAGCAGATCAAAGGCGGGGGGCGCCTTGCCCATCATGTAGCTTTTGATCGCAGGCCCGTAGATCAGATCGTTCGAACGCAGGTAGGAAAACGTGCGCGACATAAAGAAGGAATCCAGAATGCCGTTTTCTTCCACCTCGTCCTCGATCCCGTCGACAAAATCGTTATCAAGGAAAACGCCCACCTCTCCACGATCCGAGAAATCGGTTAGCGTAGTAAAGAAGGTGGCGGAGTTCACGCTCGTGTCCTTGCGCTTTTTCATCAACGCAAGCGTGAGCGAAAGCGTCGTGCCAGCAATGCAGTATCCCACGGCGTTCACCTTTTTGACACCGCAAATCTGTTTGACCTCTTTCATCGCGGTCAGGAAACCATCCTCGATATAGTCGGTCATCGATGTATCACGGTAGCCCGCGTCCGGGTTCACCCAAGACACCACAAAGACGGTATAGCCTTGGTCTACAGCCCATTTGATCAGGCTGTTTTGTGGCTTCAGGTCCATAATGTAGAACTTGTTGATCCACGGAGGGAAGATCAGCAACGGTGTCTCATAGACCGTTTCGGTGGTTGGCGTGTATTGGATCAGCTCGAACATGTGGTTGCGGAAGACGACCGAACCGGGCGTCGTGGCAAGGTTTTCACCCAGCCTGAACGCCTTTTTGTCGGCCAGCGTCACCACCAGGTCGCCGTTGTTGGCTTCCAGATCGGCGATCATGTTCTCAAGCCCCGCAACAAGGCTTTCGCCTTCTGTCTCGGCGGCCAGCGCAAGCGCCTCGGGGTTTGTGGGCAAAAAGTTCGTCGGACTGATCATATCGACCAGCTGCTGGCTGAAATAGCGAAGGCGCTTTTTTTCTTCTTCATCCAGCGTATCGATATCTTCGACAGCTTGCTGCACGGCAGAGGCATTCATCAAGTATTGCTGCTTGATGAAGTTAAAATAGGGATTGGTATCCCACAATTCATGCGAAAACCGACGATCCTTGGGGGTCTCGTCGGTCGGCGGCTCCAGCTTGCCCTGTGCCAGCAGATGCTGCGCTTCGACATAATGCTTGACGGACTTGCCCCAGAATTCCAGCTGATGTTCGATCAGTTTAGCCGGATTGTGCATCATTTCCGTCATGTAGGCGGTGGCCGCTTTGACATAGAGGTCCTGACTGGGACCCTGCAAGGTAGGCGCCACCTGCCGCCCCTGTCCCATGACCTTCAGAAGGCGCTGTGTCAGCTCTTCCACCTTGGCCAGATTGGCCTCCAGCTTTGCCATATTTTGGCCAACACCCGCGTCTACTTCCAAATCATGAGTTGTCATTTTAACATTCCTATGCATATGCTGCACGTGCAGCATTCCTGCGCGTACCATCGGAGACCGTTCAAATGAAGTATATGATGACCTACGACCTGATGGAAACCATGCGCAACACAAATCAGTGGCTTGGCGCAACGGCACACGCCTATGCGTCTTATCCAATGATGTCATGGGGTGCAAACCCGGCGATGGACTGGCTTAAGGCCTGGGGCGAAGTGACGGAACGTAGTTTTGCACGGATGGTGGCCAAACCTGATTGGAACATCCCCGTTCAGACCAACCTTGATGGCACCGATATGGTCGTCACCACCGAAACCGTGGTCGCACGCCCCTTTGGCGATTTGATCCGTTTTCGCGTCGGCAACCGTCCCGACCGCACCCGTCAGGTGCTTTTGGTCGCGCCGATGTCCGGCCACTATGCAACGCTGCTGCGCAAAACAGTCATGAGCCTGCTGCCCGATGCAGACGTTTTTATCACCGACTGGCACAACGCCCGCGACATTCCTGTCAGCGCAGGCAAATTCGATATCGAGGACTACACGCTCTACCTGATGGATTTCATGAAAGAGCTGGGTCCGAAAATCCACGTGATCGCTGTCTGCCAGCCTGTGCCGCTTGCACTGGCTGCGACAGCCTATCTGGCGGAGCTGCATCCGGATGCGCAGCCGCGATCATTAACCCTGATCGGCGGCCCCGTCGACCCCGAAGCAAACCATACTGAAGTCACCGACTTTGGCCGTTCTGTGACAATGGGCCAATTGGAACAGACAATGATCCAACGCGTCGGCTTCAAATACGACGGTGTGGGCCGTATGGTTTATCCAGGCCTTCTTCAGCTTGCCTCATTCATTTCGATGAACGCAGAAACCCATGCCAACGCATTCCGCGACGAGATCATCCGCGTCGCAAAGGGTGAGGCATCGGAACACGACCGCCACAATGCGTTTTATGACGAATATCTGGCCGTCATGGACATGACCGCCGAATTCTACCTGTCCACGGTCGAACGTATCTTCAAAGGCCGCGAGATTGCACGCAACGAATTTGTCGTGGCCGGTCACAAGGTGGATATGAGCAAAATCACGACAGTGGCCGTGAAAATCGTCGAAGGCGAAGACGATGATATTTCCGCGCCCGGTCAATGTCTGGCGGCACTTGGCCTGCTAACAGGTCTGCCCGAAGATAAGAAAGCGGCCCATCTGGAGCCGGGCGCAGGTCACTACGGCATCTTTGCAGGGCACAGCTGGCGCAATAACATCCGCCCGCTGGTGCTGGACTTTATTGATGCCAACTCCGAACCGCCTGCGGGCAAAGCCGGCAAGGTCGTCAAACTCAAGTAAACCTAGTGACGCAGCATAAGTGGCTGCTTCATCCAGCGTTCGAGCGCATCTGTCATCGCATCCGGTGCCTCGAC
>JBFEQR010000228.1:0-4699 GCA_041549425.1 Yoonia sp.
GGCGGCCACGACGGGTGAAAACAGAAACACCACAATGGCGATGGGGCGCGCAACGCGCGCCGCCACGGCCTCAGGATAGGTGATGGCAAGGGTCTTGGGCAGCACCTCGGCAAAGATCAGCACCAGCAGTGTCATCACCAGCGTGGCCACAGCCACACCGTTCTGACCGAATAGTTTGGTCAGCACTGCCGTGGCCAGCGATGTGGCCAGAATATTGACGACATTGTTGCCCAGCAGGACAGAACCGATCAGGCGTTCGTTGTCCTGTGTGACCTCAAGTGCGCGCACTGCCCCCTTTGAGCCCTTGTCGGCGGCAGAGCGCAGCTTGCCCCGCGACGCGGCTGTCAGGGCCGTTTCAGAGCCGGAAAAGAAAGCTGATCCGATCAGCAAAAGAATAATAGCGCCCGCCGTAATCCAGAAGGCGGCGTCAAGTTGTGCGATGTCCATCAGTGGCTTTCAAGCAAAATCATCTGCGTTATGTAGGGTCTATGTGCCAGCTTCAAGTCTTCGCGGCTTTTGCCAGCGGATGGTGATCCAAAACCAACGCTTTCAGGCGTTCATCCAGAACATGGGTGTAAATCTCGGTTGTGGCAACATCTGCATGGCCCAGCATTGTCTGGATCGACCGCAGATCGGCACCACCGGCCAGCAGATGTGTCGCAAAAGCGTGGCGCAACGTGTGCGGGGTGACCTTTGCAGGCGACACGCCACCAGACACCGCAAATTCCTTGATTAACCCAAAGAAACGATGCCGCGTCAGATGCCCCAGTTTCCCGCGTGAGGGAAACAGGAACTTGGAGGGCGGTTTGCCTTGCGCACGTGCCTCGTCTTCGGCGGCGTCGCGGGCCTGCAGATAGGCCGCAAGCGCGTTGCGGGCAGGTGGCGACAAAGGCACCAGCCGTTCCTTGCCACCCTTGCCCCGCACCAGCAACATCCGCGGGTCCCCGCGTGCCGCCGCAACCGGCAGGCTGACCAATTCTGTCACCCGCATCCCCGTGGCATAAAGCAATTCCATCAGGCAGGTATTGCGCAGCACCTCTTTGCCGGAATTGCGGGCGGCTTCCAGCAGGCGGTCAACCTCGGCCACGTCCAGCGTTTTAGGCAGGCGTTGCTGGCGTCCGGGACCTTTGATCTGGATTGCCGGATTGTCATCGCGCCAGCCTTCGTCAAAGGCGAAGCGGTATAGCTGCTTGATCGCCGAAAGACGCCGTGCGCGGGTGGATTTGGCCAGTCCTTCGGCTTCGCAGGCGATCAGATAGTTCTCGACGTCGTCCTGACGGGCGTCGGCAAAGTGCAGGCCACGGTCGGCCAGCCATTGCGCAAACCCCTGCAGGTCGCGGGCATAGGCCAGTTGGGTGTTGGTTGCCGCGTCAAGCTCTGCGGCCTGCGCCTCCAGAAAGACCTGCACCCAGCGGGTCATGGGTTGGTCCGCCGCTGTCATGCGTTGCGATCCAGGATCAGCAGTTGCAGGGCCGCACGCCGCGCCACATCCTCCAGCCCGACCGCGCGCAAGACCGCCAGCGCATCCGTCACCGAGCGCAGATCACCATCGGCACCCGCATCAAACAGTGCGATGGCGCGCAACAGGGCCTCGCCCAGTTTGCCCTGATCAAGCAGGCGTTGCAGTGTCTGCGGCGGGCGGGCTTCCGAAAAGGCTCCGAAAATAGCACGTTCGCGGGCCGAACGTGCATCGCGCGCATCAGGCCGGCCCCGCGCGACCCCGATCAGGAACGGGTCATGGCCCGCTTGGGTCTGGGCGGCCTCAATGGCGACGCCTTCATAGTCGCGCGACAAAAGACCGATCCGGAACGCGAGATCCGCCGCTTCCCCTGACAGGGGAAGATATTGCAGGTCCGCGCCATAAAGCTTTGCAAAAGGCAGTTCGGTGTGGGCGGATTGCATCGCGTCCCATGCAGCGGGCAGGGTTTGTGACACGCCACGCGGATCGCGCGCCGTCATCGCCACGTCAAACCGCTGGATTGCCTCGGCGCGGTCCCAGATCCCGCCAGATGCGGCGGGCGTCCGCGCCGTATAATGCTTGAGCAGGACGTTTTCAGAAACGGCCCCGTGCCGTGCAAGCCGTTCGGCGGCCTCAAGCTGCGACTTCCACGCGGTGGTAAAGCGCAGGTCTGCGTGCGAAAACGCCAAGGGCAAGTTGGCCGTGATCAAAGGCTCGCCAATCGCTTCGTGCATCCGGAAGGTCAGCGGACTGATCCGCGCGGGAGGGGTCAGGCGTGGTTCGCCCTCGAACAGTTCGGGATCAAGGAAACGGGCTAGCAACGCTTCTTCCTGTGCCGTGATGTCGCCAAGGATGCGGTGGGTGTTCAGCGTCAGGGCGGCGGCCGACCAGTCGCCGTTGCGCGCAAGGCAGAAAATGCGGGCGGGATAGGTCGGGGCAATCGACGGGATATCACGCATCACATCGCAGGCGTCATCTTCGGTGCCGGTCAGAAGGGCCACATCAAACCAGCGGCGAAACAGGGCGGGCGTGTCGGGTGCGGCCTGTTCGATCAGCGATTTGGCAGGTTCCAGCGTGCCCAGTTCCAGCAATTTGTCGACACGGGCCAGAAACAGCGCACCGTCAGGCCCGGCACCGCGTGGTGCGGCGGCCTCGGCCAGCATCAGTACTTTCAGAAAATCCTGCAGCGCGGGCAGGGTGTCCACCCGCTCGGCGCGGACAAGATCGACCAGATCGTTTTCGTCGCTTTCCGCCCAAAGATCAGCCGGAAGCCCTGTGACATCACCGGGCAGCAGGCCGATCAGGTCTTTGGACGGCTGCGCAAGCGGTGTGACGGTCACACCGGGCGGTTGGGCACTCTCGACTGCCGGCACCTCTGGTTGGGGGACCGGTTCGACACTGCGTGAAAGCCATTCGATCGCCGAAAGCGGCTCGTTGCTGGTGTCGGTCTGGGCCAAGGCCACCGCTGCGCCAAAGCACAAGACGGTGGTCAGTGCCTTAGTTTGTATCCAGCGTGACAGGTTGCGTTACCTCTTGTACGGGGGCTGCGAAATCAGCAGGGAAAAACAGCGGTCCCACATAGGCATAGGCCACCAAAGCCACACCAGCGATGATGATGAGAAACAAGAGTGCCTTGATCAATCGCCACATAATTTGCCCCAATCCGAACTTACTGCCCAATATATGTGGGTTCTTTCCCACTTGTGAAAGGGATTATATATGGCCTTTCGTGCAAGATCACGGCATTCATTCATTAAATTTCGCGCACGGCAGACTCTGGCCGGTGCACAAGGGGGCAAACAGGATGTCACAAGGGCCACAATTTCAGCTTTTGCGCACCGTTGTTCTGGTTGGGATGATGGGCTCTGGCAAGACGGCCATCGGGCGGGCGCTGGCGACGCGGCTGAATGTGCCATTCGTGGACAGTGACGCCGCTATCGAAGAGGCGGCGGCCTGCACTATCGCCGAGATCTTTGCCCGTGACGGAGAGGCGTTTTTTCGCGACCGCGAGGCAGAGGTGCTGCGCCGTCTGCTGTCGGGTCCGCCGCGCATCGTGTCGACGGGCGGGGGGGCCTTTCTGGCCGAGGCCAACCGCGATGTGATTGCTGAAATGGGTGTTGCCGTCTGGCTGGATGCCGATCTGGAGACACTGTGGGAACGGGTCCGCCACAAGGACACGCGGCCTTTGCTGCGCACCGCCGATCCCAAGGCCACATTGACCCAACTCTTTACGGACCGCAGTCCGGTTTATGCGCTTGCCGGCCTGAAGACGTCTATTGATGGGAGCGCCACAATCCCGCAAACAACCCAGTCGGTGATTGATACGCTGACGTCCCGCCCCGATATTCTGGAGACTTGCTAGATGCCTGCCACCGTTCACGTCGATCTGCCCGGCCGTGCCTATGATATCCACATCGGCCCCGGTGTTCTGCAAACCGCAGGCGACCGGATTGCGGCCATGGGCGGACGGCGTCATGTGTGTATCGTGACTGATGAAAATGTCGCGGCTCTGCATCTGGCGCAGCTTCAGTCGGCCTTGTCCGGTGCGGGTTTGACGTCCGAGGCTCTGGCGCTGCCTGCGGGAGAGGCCACGAAATGCTGGGCCCAGCTGGAACGGTCGGTTGAATGGCTGCTGGGCCAAAAGGTCGAACGCGGTGACGTGATTGTGGCTTTCGGTGGTGGTGTCATTGGTGATCTGGCGGGTTTTGCCGCCGCCATTCTGCGCCGTGGCGTGCGGTTTGTGCAAATTCCGACGTCACTTCTGGCGCAAGTGGACAGCTCGGTCGGGGGTAAGACGGGGATCAATTCACCCAGTGGCAAGAACCTGATCGGGGCTTTTCACCAGCCCAGTCTGGTGTTGGCGGATACCGCTTTGCTGGGCACGCTGACGCCGCGCGATTTTCTGGCGGGTTACGGTGAGGTCGTCAAATACGGTCTGCTGGGGGATGCGGCGTTCTTTGACTGGCTCGAGGCCGAAGGGCCCGCACTGGCGGCGGGGGATATGGATGCGCGGGTGCGCGCTGTGACGCGGTCATGCCAGATGAAAGCGGATATTGTGCAACGCGACGAGACCGAACAGGGGGATCGCGCGCTCTTGAACCTTGGGCATACGTTCTGCCATGCGCTGGAGGCCGCGACGGGCTATTCCGACCGGTTGTTACATGGCGAAGGGGTCGCGATCGGCTGTGCGCTGGCATTCGAGCTGTCCGCGCGCATGGGGCTGTGCAGTCAGGAAGACCC
>JBFEQR010000229.1:0-4682 GCA_041549425.1 Yoonia sp.
GAACGGCCCATACCGGCCATTCACCGGTCGTGCCGACGCCGCAGCGCAGCTTCACCTAACCGGCTATTCGTGCATCATGCAGCATTTTCGGTGGGTGAAGGTCGGCAGAGCGGGACAAAGCGGACTTTTGCAGGTGCGGCTATTGCTGGCGCAGCATTCGTTCACAGATGCCGCACTTTCATCTCTGTGCCGGGGCAAATGTCGCCGAACCGGTCATTCACATTGGCAGATTGCCCATGAACCAAAACCAAGCTTTTGCAGCGCCTTCTGCCAATACGAAAGACAGGGGGCAAAGCTGGTGCTGGTTTGTCGGATGCAGGCATCTTCTTGCTGCGTAGTCTGGGCGTTGACTTCACGCACAAGGTTCTTCGTCATTGATCTGACCGTAATGAAGTTCATTCGGAGAAAGTGGGGCCTATCCAGCATACCCAACACGCTCGCTTTCGATTTGTGGAAAATATGGGCAACCAAACAAAGAGTGCTCAATTTAGTCGCGGGTAAGAAGATTGAGTGCGCACGCAGACTGCAGCCTCTTGACGTCCCCTGACCATGCTAAAATGACGGCACCATGAACCGTGAACTGCGCATTCTAGTCGTCGAGCCTGACCCCGAACGCGTGCTTGGCATTATCAATGCCTTAACGGACGCGGGGTGGTCGGATGTCAAAGCGCTTGCGCAAATCTCGGCGTTGGACCGCACGGTCAGGGAATTCACGCCCGATATCGTTCTGATCGATCTGACGAACCCCGATCGCGATACGCTTGAACATATCTCATTTGCCACCGAAACGTCCAAACGTGCTGTGGCGCTGTTTGTCGATCAAACCGACGACGCCCTGACGCAGGCGGCGCTGAACGCAGGGGTCAGCGCCTATGTGGTTGACGGCCTCAAGATGGAAAGGATCAAGTCGGTTCTTGAGACGTCCATCGCGCGTTTCAAGATCATGCGACAGATGCAATCGGAACTGGATGCCGCGAAGCAGGCGCTTGAGGATCGCAAGACAATCGACCGCGCAAAGGGCATCCTGATGCGCCAGCGCGGTTTGTCAGAGGACGAGGCCTATACGCTGCTGCGCAAAACCGCGATGGGACAGAACCGCAAGGTCATCGACGTGGCCCACGCGCTGGTGACTGCGGCGGATTTGTTATCATGACCGACCGTGTCTTGAATTGCGGGTATGTTCCGCTTGTGGATTGCGCGCCTCTGGTGATCGCCAATGAACTTGGGTTCGCCGCCGAAGAAGGGCTTGCCCTCAATCTTGTGGCACAGCCTTCGTGGTCTGCTTTGCGAGACATGCTTGCGCTGGGTCATCTGGACGCCGCACATATGCTGTCGCCGATGCCCGTTGCCATGTCGATCGGGCTGGGTGGATTGCCCGCGCAGATTGACGCGCTGATGGTCCTGTCGGTGAATGGCACGGTTTTCGGGGTGTCGAACGGGATCGCGGCAGAGCTGGGCGAGGTCCGGTTCGGCGACGCGCGGGGGCTTTTAACGGCACTGGCGGCGCGTGGGTCCGGCCCGCTCAGGATCGGCGTTCCGTTTCACTATTCCATGCACCGCCTGCTGCTGAACTATTGGACCTCATCGCGAGAGGGCCTGAAGATCGAAGAGATCGCCGTGCCGCCACCGCGCATGGCCGATGCGGTTGCAGAAGGGTTCGTTGATGCGTTCTGGGTCGGTGAACCTTGGGGCAGTGTGGCGGTTCGCCAGAACGTCGGGCGGTTGATGATGACCGGTCAGGACGTGTGGAACTTTGCGCCCGAAAAGGTTCTGGCTGTCCGTCATGACTGGGCTGAAACCAACGAAGACACGGCCCGCAGGCTGATGCGCGCGGTATACAGGGCGTCGGCGTGGCTGGATGCGCACACCAACCGCACGCTTGCCGTCGAAATTCTGGCCCGCAGTGAACACCTTAGCATGTCGCCCGACCTGATTGATCCTGCCCTGTCGGGCCAGATGACACCCCGATTGAACCACGCGCCCGAAGCGGTGCCGCGTTTCTTGCAGTTCCACAAACATGCAGCATCTTTTCCCTGGCGCAGTCAGGCAGCGTGGATCGCGCAGCAGTTGGGTGCGGATGCGTCGGGTATTCAAAAGGCGAAGGCCTGTTTCCGCTCGGACTTGTATCGTCAAAACCTTGGCGGGATCGGGGCCGACATGCCGGGCGCATCTGAAAAAGTCGAGGGCGCGTTAAGGTATGAAACCGCCGTGGCATCAACGGGCGGTCATATGATTCTCGCACCGGATGCTTTCTTTGATGGCAGAACCTTCGACTTCCCCGCTAAAAACTGATGAAATCTTAGGCACTTTCTGCGTCGCAGCAAGAATCCATGCGGGATTGCAGCATTCCGGTTGCGAACCAAGAGAGAGACCCTGCAGCTTTAGGTTAAGTGGCAACGACGCCCGCTAAATCGCGCTGACCGATGCAGGTCACGCTTTATCCATGAGCAACGCCGCTCGTAGGGACCACGGACCTCCTCCCCCGTGATCGTTACGTGCGGCTTTTTTTGTTTTTGCCCTGCGCGGGCCGAGAAAGGAACAGACTATGAAGAACACACTCGCGATGCTTTTGACGTCATCCAGCCTGTTGGCGACAGCCGCAGCGGCCCAGTCTTTGGACCTGGAAAAAGAGGACCTGACGCTGGGCTTTATCAAGCTGACCGATATGGCGCCCTTGGCCGTGGCCTATGAACTGGGTTATTTCGAGGACGAAGGGCTTTTCGTGACGCTTGAGGCACAGGCCAACTGGAAGGTGCTGCTGGACGGTGTCATCAGCGGAGAGTTGGACGGCGCCCACATGCTGGCCGGTCAACCATTGGCGGCAACCATCGGCTATGGCACCGAGGCGCACATCATCACACCGTTTTCAATGGACCTGAACGGCAACGCGATCACGGTGTCCAACGAGATTTGGGAAGAAATGAAGCCCAACGTGCCGCTGATGGACGATGGCCGCCCGCAGCACCCGATCAGCGCCAGTGCTTTGGCCCCCGTGGTTGAGGACTATCTGGATCGCGGCGAGCCCTTCAACATGGGAATGGTGTTCCCCGTCTCCACCCACAACTACGAAATCCGCTATTGGCTGGCCGCAGGCGGGTTAGAGCCCGGGTTTTACAGCGAACAGGACATTTCCGGCCAGATTGGCGCGGACGTGCTGCTGTCTGTGACACCCCCGCCGCAGATGCCCGCCACGATGGAGGCCGGCACGATCTTTGGCTACGCCGTGGGCGAGCCGTGGAACCAGCAGGCGGTGTTCAAGGGCATCGGCGTTCCGGTCATCACCGATTATGACATGTGGAAAAACAACCCTGAAAAGGTCTTTGGCATCACCGCAGAATTTGCCGAAGAGAACCCCAACACAACGCTGGCTCTGACCAAGGCGCTGATCCGTGCCGCGATCTGGCTGGATGAAAACGACAACGCCAACCGCGAAGAAGCGGTGGAGATGTTGTCGCGCCCTGAATACGTCGGTGCGGACTACGAAGTCATCGCCAACTCGATGACGGGGTTCTTTGAATTCGAAAAAGGCGACGTGCGCCCTGCACCCGATTTCAACGTGTTCTTCCGCTACAACGCGACATACCCGTTCTACTCGGATGCGATCTGGTATCTGACGCAGATGCGCCGCTGGGGCCAGATCACCGACACCATGTCTGACGAATGGTATTTCGAGACCGCAGCCGAAGTTTACCGCCCCGACATTTACCTTGAGGCCGCCCGACTGCTGGTCGACGAAGGCATGGCGAACGAGGCCGATTTCCCGTGGGATAGCGATGGCTTCAAAGAGCCGACACCAGCGGCTGACATCATTGATGGCATCCCCTTCGATGGCCGCGCACCCAATGCCTATATCGACAGCCTGCCGATTGGCCTGAAGTCGGGCCAGACCGTCATTGACGGCGAAGTCCAAGGCTAAGCCAAACCGCCCGCCCTGCGCCAATGCGGGGTGGGCCTCCCCCCCGTTTCCCGTTTTCAAAAGCAGCAGTTGGATCACCGATATGACCGCGATTGACCCCACCACACTTGACACAGAGGCCCGCCGCCAGCGCCGCTTCACCCGCATTAACAAAGCCGACGCATGGTTTCGTGTATTCGGCCTGTCTTGGATGACACCAATCCTCATGGCCGCCGCAGGCGACAACCCGCGCGCGCAGGCTGGCGAAATCTGGCGGCTCTTGGGGGTTCCTCTCCTTGCGATTGCGCTGTTCATCGGGATGTGGGCAACCCTTGCGCCAAAGGTCCAGACCTCACTCGGCGCGGTCCCCGGTCCTGCGCAGGTCTGGGAACAGGTGGGCGCATTGCGTGCCGATGCGGTGCGCGAGGCCGAACGTGAGGCAGCGTTTTACGTCCGTCAGGATGAACGCAACGCCGAACACATCGCAAATGGCGAACCCGACAAGGTCCGCGACCGTATCTACACGGGCAAGCCCACCTATTACGACCAAATCTGGACCTCGATCAAAACCGTTTTCTTTGGCTTCCTGATTGCATCCGTCGTAGCCATTCCGCTGGGCATCGCTGCGGGTCTGTCTGTCACAGCGAACGCTGCGCTCAACCCGCTGATCCAAATCTTCAAGCCCGTCTCGCCACTGGCATGGCTGCCGATTGTCACAATGATCGTGTCGGCCACCTATGTGACCGACGACGGCTGGTTCGAAAAGTCCTTCCTGATCTCGGCGATC
>JBFEQR010000230.1:0-4667 GCA_041549425.1 Yoonia sp.
CGGCGCCCTTGCAGGCGGTGATTGCCTTGTCAAAAGCAGCGTGGCTGTCCGGCCCGTCAAAGCGGTAACCTTCCAGATAAATCCACTCAGCCTGCGCCATTTGGTCTTCGTCGATATCATCCGGCGACAGGAACTCTGTCACACCCAGATAGGTGTTCATCGACCTTTCCCCGTCAGGGGTGACAATCACAATGCAACGGCCGGTTTCGGCGTCTGCGGTCTTGGGGGCAAGGGCGGTTTCGTAGACGGCCCCCTGTGCGCGCAGATCATGGGCAAAGATCGCGCCCAACTGGTCGTCCTTTACCTTGCCCACATAGGCCGTGCGCCCGCCCAGATGTGCGATGCCCGCAATCGTGTTTGCCGCCGATCCGCCACTGATTTCCTTGGCGGGGCCAACACGGGAATAGAGGTCAACCGCGCGGTCCATGTCAATCAGCTGCATGATGCCCTTTTGCACGCCAGCCTCGGGCAGAAAATCGTCCTCGGCCCGCGCAAGCACATCGACGATCGCATTGCCGATCCCGACAACCTGAAACTTTTTCATAGGTTCTTATCCTCAAATTGACATAGATCGCGGATCAGACAGGCCGCGCATTTCGGTTTGCGTGCGACACAGACATAGCGCCCGTGCAGGATCATCCAGTGATGGGCATGCAGTTGAAAATCAGCCGGAATGTGATCTTCGATCGCGCGCTCGACCGCATCGACGTCCTTGCCCGGCGCCACGCCACTGCGGTTGCCAAAGCGGAAGATATGCGTATCGACCGCCTGCGCAGGCTGGCCCCACCACATGTTCAGCACCACATTGGCCGTCTTGCGCCCCACACCGGGCAGCGATTGCAGCGCGGCACGGGAATTGGGGACCTCGCCACCGTATTCATCGACGAGTATCTGGCTCATCTTGATGACATTCTTGGCTTTGTTGCGGTAAAGGCCGATGGTCTTGATAAGCTCGGTCACGCGCTCAAGCCCCAGATCAAGCATCTTTTGCGGGGTATCGGCCAGTTTGAACAACTCACGCGTGGCGCGGTTCACGCCCGCGTCTGTCGCCTGCGCAGACAAGGCCACAGCCACGACAAGCGTGTAGGCGTTCACATGTTCAAGCTCGCCCTTGGGTTCGGGTTCGGCTGCGTGAAACCGTTCAAAGATCGCGCGAATAGTATGATAATCAAGCTGTTTTGCCATGCCGTCCGGTATGCCCCGATGCCGCATGCGGGGCAAGCGCCAGATGCGCAATTTTCGGGTCGCTCTGGGGCGTGTGCCAGCTTACGTTCAAGCCATGGAACAGAACGAAACATACCACTATCAGGTCATGCGCCGCGCCATTGATGCCATTGATGCCGCTGGCGACACACCCCTGCCCCTTGCCGATCTGGCGGCTGAAATGAACATGAGCCCTGCGCATTTCCAACGGTTGTTTTCCACTTGGGTAGGCGTGTCGCCCAAACGCTATCAGCAGTATCTGACCTTGGGGCACGCCAAGACCCTGCTGCGCGACCGGTTTACCACGCTCGAGACAGCCCATGCTGTCGGGCTGTCGGGCAGTGGTCGGCTGCATGATCTCTTCGTGCGCTGGGAAGCGATGAGCCCGGGGGACTTTGCCCGTGACGGTGCCGGTTTGACGATCAGCTGGGACTGGTTTGACAGCCCCTTCGGGCAGGCTTTGGTCATGGGCACCGATCGCGGGATCTGCGGGCTGGCGTTTGCCGCCGAGGCCGGAGCAGAGGCCGCGATGGCCGACCTCTGCGGGCGCTGGCCGCAGGCCACCTATGTCGAGGACGCGGCAAGGCTGCGCCCATGGGCGATGGCGGCCCTTGGCATGGCGGGCGAGACCCAATTGCATATGATCGGCGCACCGTTTCAGTTGAAAGTATGGGAAGCCCTGCTGAGCATCCCGTCAGGACATGTGACCACCTACTCCGAGATTGCCCAGTCCATCGGCAAGCCAAAAGCGGTGCGTGCGGTGGGTACAGCGGTCGGGCGCAATCCGGTCAGTTGGTTAATCCCTTGCCACAGGGCCTTGCGCAAATCCGGCGCATTGGGGGGCTATCATTGGGGGTTGCCTGTCAAACGTGCCATGCTGGCTTGGGAATCCGCACGGGCGGATGCGGGATAAGGACCTGTCCGGTTCGGCAGGTTTTTTCCTATCTCGGACACGTTATTGGATATCATCCGCAAAAGATGGATAAGCAACGCATCCTAATAGGCGCACGTTGCGCATCCAAATCAAATGGAACCATGACCATGACCACAGCACTAAAGAAATTTCCACTCGTCATTGCGGCAGCCGCCATGACCTTCGTGGCCGCATGTGATCCTGCAGGCCCGAACCAGAACCAGAAAACACAGCAAGGTGCCCTGCTTGGCGCGTTGGGTGGCGCTGCCGTCGGCGCGATCGTCAATCGTGACGACGACCGTCGCGGGCGCAATCAGGCGGCTTTGGCCGGAGCGCTTTTGGGTGCCGGTGCAGGCGCGGCGATTGGCAACAACCTTGACCGACAGGCCGAAGAGCTGCGCCGCGCGTTGCGCAATGATGTGGGCGTGTCCAACAATGGCCGCAACCTTGTTGTCGTGCTAAGCCAGGACCTGCTGTTTGCGACCAACAGCACAGCGGTATCGGGCATATCGCAGAATGAACTGCTGATCGTCGCGAACTCTCTTAACCGCTATCCCAACACGACCGTTAACGTGATCGGCCACACCGATAACGTCGGCGGTGCGGCATTCAACCAGGGTCTGTCCGAGCGTCGCGCACAGGCTGTTGCCAGCATTCTGATTAATGGCGGCGTGTCGCCATCGCGTGTCCGCTCTTTGGGCGCCGGTGAGAACCAGCCCATTGCGTCGAACCTGAACGCCGCAGGCCGTCAGGCAAACCGCCGCGTCGAGATCGTCATCACACCAAACTAGGATCGCGACAAACAAGAACAGGCGACAAAGGGGTTGCGGCAACGCGGCCCCTTTTTGGTTGTCGGCAGCTTGTTTTGGTCATATGATTTGACCAATAACGCAGGTCAAGTTGCATGCCCTTTGAGCCGATCAAGCAAGAAAAACTGTCGCATGGCGTCACACGTCAAATCGAAGGATTGATCCTGCGCGGGATATTGCGCCCTGGCGAACGCCTGCCCTCCGAACGTGAACTAAGCGAACGCATGCAAGTCTCGCGCCCGTCCCTGCGCGAAGCTTTGGCTGATCTGCAGGATCGCGGTCTGCTGACATCAAAGGTAGGCGCAGGCGTCTATGTCGCTGACGTGCTTGGCTCAGCGTTCGCGCCCGCGTTGGTCGCGCTGTTTTCGACGCATGACAAGGCGGTCTTCGACTACATCAGCTTTCGCCGTGATATGGAGGGGTTGGCGGCAGAACGTGCGGCTAAGATAGCCAGCGATACCGACCTGAAAGTGGTCGACACGATCTTTGAAAAGATGGAAGCCGCCCACAAGAAACGCAATCCTGCGGATGAGGCCCATCTGGATGCCAACTTTCACCTTGCCATCATCGAGGCCAGTCATAACGTCATCATGCTGCATATGATGCGGTCGATGTACGAGCTTTTGCGCGAAGGGGTGTTCTACAACCGTTCGATCATGTTCAAGCAGCGCACGACCCGCGATACCCTGCTGGAACAGCACCGCGCGATCAATACCGCCCTGCAAGAACGCGATGCCGCCGGTGCCCGTCGTGCCGTCGAAGACCACCTGAATTTTGTGGAAGCCGCGCTTTTCGACCAACAAAAAGCCGATAAGAACGAGGCTTATGCCCAAAAGCGCCTTGAGCACGAATCCGAACGCTGAGGCCGTTCAGAAATGAAAAAAGGCCCGGTGCAGCACTGCAACCGGGCCTTTTTCATAATCTCGGGGAAACCCGTTAGTGCAGCTTTTCGCCAACTGTTGCGATTGCGTCGTCAATCAACGCACCAGCTGATTTTGCGTCCATCTGCTTGGCAATCACATCCTTGGCCGCGCCAACCGCAACGGCGATCGCCTGATCGCGCACATCCTTGATCGCGGATGCTTCGGCGCTTGCGATCTGCTCTTCAGCGGCGGCAAGACGGCGTGTGATCGACTTGGCGATATCGTCCTTGGCGGCGGTCGCAGCGTTTGCGGCCTCTTCCTTGGCGGCGGCAACGATACGGTCAGCCTGCTCCTGCACTTCTTTCTGCTTGCGCTCGTAAGAGGCAAGAAGAGATTGTGCTTCTTCGCGCAGCGCCTTGGCTTCATCCAGTTCGGATTTGATGCCTTCGGCGCGCTTGTCCAGCATCCCGCCAATCAGGCCGGGCACCTTGAAGTAAAGCAGCACACCGACAAAGATCAGGAATGCAATGCTGACGACAAAGTCAGTGTTACCGAGTGAAAAGAACGGTTTGTCACCAGCGGCCAGCGCAGGGCTGGCAGCAAGGGCGATCAGGGCAGTCAGTGTAAAACGCATGATTTACCCTTTCATCCGTGCAGTCACCGCAGCGGTGATTGTTTTCGCATCGGCAGAGCCACCCATGGCTGCAACCAATTCCTTGGCCGTGTCCTTGGCAACCGCTTTGACGCTGTCCAGCGCACCGGCGCGAATCTCGTTGATTGCGGCTTCGCTTTCGGCAGTTTTCGCGGCGATCTGCGCATCGGCCTTCTGCAGCTCGACATCGAGTTCGGCCTGAATTTCAGCTTTCGCTTCGGCCACGA
>JBFEQR010000231.1:0-4657 GCA_041549425.1 Yoonia sp.
ATGCATGAGCTTTTGCGCCACCAACGTGTCAGCCTTGGTAATCGCGTGCCCGTCATCGTGGCGGCACAGATAGGAATGGCGGTCGCCAAAGGTATTGGTGACCTCTGCAATGACTGTCCGCAGGATATCGCCTGCATCAAAGCACAGCCAGAAGGACACCGGATTGAACACATGCCCCAGCACGCGCGGCTGGGCCAGCAACGCAATGCGGGCCGTGTCGTTGATGTCATAGGCCGCCAGAACCTCGCGCACCCAAACGGCCCCTTTACCCGCCTTGGGTGGGCCGCCATGGTCGCTGTCATGGATTGACATCAGGTTGCCGGCGTTGCGCGCGAACAGGGCAGGGGTCTGCACCTCTGCCTCTGCATCAAGCAACACATAGTCGATCGAATAGCGAAAGGCGTTTTTCACGCCCCCGCGTCGCCCGTGATAGGTTTCAGCGGCGATATGATGAACGGTTGCGGTCACTCTGCTGCGATGGGCAGGCGGTCTGTGGCATTGAGGGCGTTCACGACATCAAGTCCGCTGGACAGGCCATCTTCGTGAAAGCCGTTTTTCATCCACGCGCCGCAGAACCACGTACTGTTTGCGCCGTTCATCGCCTTGGCCGCTTTCTGGGCTGCAATCCCCTCCAGATCATAGACGGGGTGGCGCAGGTTCACCTCGTCCCAGATCAGGTCTTCCCTGATGGGGCGTTTGCTGTTCAGTGTGACCATCATGTCCTCGCCTTTCAGCCATGGTTGAAGCGAGTTCATCCAGTAGGTCAGGTTGATCTCTGTATCGGTGCGCTGGGCGTCCTCTGTGTAGACCCACGATGACCACACCTGCCGCCGCTTGGGCATGATCGAAGTGTCCGAATGCAGGACGACCTTGTTGCCTTGATAGCGTACCGCCCCCAATATCGACTGTTCCACGGCTGTGGCGTCGGACAACATGCGCAGCGTGTCGTCGGAATGGGTGGCGAATACCACCTCGTCGAAATGTTCGAAGGCAGCCCCGTGCGTCTTGACCTCTGCACCGTTTGCCGTGCGCCGGACCGCGTCGATGGGCGCGCCAAGCCGGATATCAATGCCGCGCTGCTCCATATCCGCCCCAAGACGCGACACATAGGCAACCGACCCGCCATCGACAGTGTACCACTGGTGCTGGCCCGTCGCCCCAAGCAGCGCATGATTGTCGAAGAAACGCATCATCGCATAGGCGGGGAAATCAAGGATCTTTTCCTTGGGGGTCGACCAGATCGCGCCCGAGAACGGCAAAAGGTAGTGGTCGCGGAAATAGTCGCTAAGGTTCAGTTCTTTCAAAAGCTGACCGATGGTCATGCTTTCGTCCTGACTGGCGGCCAGACCCTTGGCGTTGAACTTCAGGATGTCGCGGACCATGCGCAGAAACTTGGGGTTCGCAATATTGCGACGTTGTGCAAAAAGCGCGTCCAGTCCCGCCAGTCCGTACTCCAGACGGCCCCCGCCGAAAGAGGCGCCAAAGCTCATGTTGCTTTTGGTCACGGGCACATCCAGATCCGCGAAAAGCTTCGTCAGATGCGGATAGTTGGCGTAGTTGAATACGATAAAACCGGTATCTACCGACTGGTCACCATTCTTGCCCGCCATCCGTGTGCGCGCATGTCCACCAAGACGCTTTTCCGCTTCGAAAAGGACAACGTGGTGATCTTTGGCAAGCGCGTGCGCCGCGCCCATTCCTGAAATGCCTGCTCCGATGACCGCGATTTTTCTGGCTGCGGGGTTTCCAGTTTCGAATGGCATTTATGGCGGCTCCGATAGATTGCAGTTTGCTTACCTCTGTTCTTACGCCACCACAACTTGCGTAGATCAAAAGAAAAACGACGGGCTATGTGATCCAACAGCCGGTTGGCGGCGTAACACTGGTATGTTGACGGAAAATACGTCCCTCGCAAAAGTTGATGCGCCTGCTCCTGCCGCACCCTATGGTGAGGCCAAATCACAGCGTGTGAGCAAGGCAGGGAAACGGGTCGTGACAGGAGAATTGACATCGAAACGTATGGAATGGGTCGTCCAGATCTATGCCGTGCGTGACGAAAAGGACCGGTCTGCATTTGCAGAGCTGTTTGCCTACTTCGCCCCGCGGGTGAAGTCGTTTTTGATGAAATCGGGTGCCAGCCCTGATCTGGCGGAGGAATGTACACAGGAGGTCATGGCGACCCTTTGGAACAAGGCACATATGTTCGATCCCACAAAGGCAAGCGTGTCGACATGGATCTTTACCATCGCGCGAAACCGCAAGATCGACCTGCTGCGCAAGCAGCGGCGGCCGGAACCGGAAGATTTGCCATGGGGCCCCGAAGCAGAGCCTGACCAGACCGAAGCAATCGGGCTGCAACAAGAGACGGAACAACTGGGCAAGGCCTTGGCCACACTACCGCCCGAACAAAGGACACTGATCGAACGCGCCTATTTTGGCGATCTGAGCCACAGCGAAATTGCCGCAGAGACGGGACTGCCGCTGGGAACTATAAAATCTAGGATACGGTTGGCGTTAGACCGCTTACGCCACGCAATGAAGTGATGAACGATATGAAACAGATCAAACACCACCTGACAGAGCCATTGTTGATGGGCTATGCCGCTGGCACCTTGCCCGAGGCCTTCAATCTGGTTGTCGCAACCCACATCACGATGTGTGACACCTGCCGCGCAGCGCTTGCCGAATATGAGGCAGTCGGCGGCGAGGTCATGTTGAAAAGCGATCCTGTCGATGTGGCGGAAGATGCGCTTGCCGCAACGATGGCGCTGATCGACAGCGGGGCTGTGGCCGAAAAGCCCGCACCGGTGCGCGTGCAAAGCTCTATCTTTCCCGGTCCGTTACAGGATTATGTCAGCGGTGACATCGATAGCCTGAAGTGGCGCAAGGTCGGTGGCGGCGTCAGCCAGCTGGTTTTGCAGACATCCAGCGAGGCAAGCGTGCGTTTGTTGCGTATTCCTGCCGGAACGGCGGTGCCGGATCACGGACACCACGGAACCGAATTGACCCTTGTTTTGCAGGGGGCCTTTACCGACGCAGAAGACCGCTTTGGCGCGGGCGACGTCGAAGTCGCCAACGAAGATCTGCACCATACGCCGGTTGCAGAAGAAGGCGTCGATTGCATCTGCCTTGCGGCCACTGACGCGCCGTTGCGGTTCAACGGCCTTGTCCCGCGTCTGGCGCAGCGTTTCATCGGTATCTAGGACTCAGCCCCCCGACCACTCAGCACGCCCCGGTTCTGGCCGGGGCGTTTTCATTTGTGCCCCTAGCCGAGGGCGGTGCTGAGCAGGAAAAAGAAACAGGCTGACAGAATTGCCGCTGCGGGCACCGTGACGACCCATGCGGCGATAATGGTCATGAAATGCGACCGCCGCACCAGTTTGCGCCGTTTGCGTTCCTCTGGCGGATAGGCGATCCGGTTGGGGATCGTCAGACGCGCTTTGTTGATCCGGCGTTCTGCATCCCATTCACGGAAGAACCCGACACCAAAGACCCCGCCCACCGCAATGTGCGTCGAACTGACCGGCAGACCCAGCCAGCTTGCCACAATGACGGTGATTGCGGCCGACAAGGCCACGCAATAGGCGCGCATCGGGTTCAGTTTGGTGATCTGGCTGCCGACCATGCGGATCAGCTTGGGGCCAAACAGGAACAGGCCAAAAGAAATCCCCAAGGCCCCGATTGTCATCACCCAAAACGGAATGCTGAAGGCGGACAGAAAGTCACCCGATTGCGCCGCTTGCACGATCGCGGCCAGCGGCCCGACCGCGTTTGCCACATCGTTTGCACCATGTGCAAAGCTCAGCAATGCTGCGGAAACAACCAGCGGAATGCCGAACAGCACCTTGAGAGACTTGTTGCGGTTTTCAAGCCCTTGGGACTGCCGTTTGATGACGGGGATCATGACAAGCCAGATGATCACACCGATGGCGGCCCCGATCAAAAGGGCGGTTGGCAGATCAATCTTGATCAGCTTCTTGAGGCCCTTCAGCGCCAGATAGGTGGCAAAAGTGCCCCCCATGATGCCGACAAGAACCGGCACCCATTTGCGCGCCGCCGCGATCTTATCGTCTTGATAGATGATGCGCGATTTGATCAGCGCCAGAAATCCGGCCGCGATCAGCCCGCCCAGAAGCGGTGAAATTACCCAACTGGCCGCGATTGCCCCCATGGTGGGCCAGTTCACAGCCATAAAACCGGCCGCCGCGATACCTGCCCCCATAACGCCGCCCACAACGGAATGCGTTGTCGATACAGGTGCGCCAACCCAAGTCGCAAGGTTCACCCAAAGCGCCGCGGCCAGAAGTGCCGACATCATCGCCCAGATGAATGTGGTCGCATCGCCCATGCTTTCGGGGGCGATGATCCCTTTGGCGATGGTCGAGACGACGTCACCCCCCGCAATCAGCGCCCCCGCGCTTTCAAAAACAATCGCGATGGCGATAGCGCCGCCCATTGTCAGGGCATTCGCGCCCACCGCAGGGCCCATGTTGTTCGCGACGTCATTCGCCCCGATGTTCAACGCCATATAGGCACCCAGACAGGCCGCCACGATCACGATAAAGGCGTTATTCGCTTCGCCGAAAAACAGCGCGGCCCCGATGCCGGCCACGATCACGAACATCAGCGCAAGGCCGGTCCCGATAAGTGGCCGTCC
>JBFEQR010000232.1:0-4575 GCA_041549425.1 Yoonia sp.
CTTGGCATCCCCGCGCTTACGGCTGTGCATACCGTGCTAGGCGCGGGTCCGGTGGCCGACAAGAATGTGCTTGTCAGTGGCGCCGGCGGGACGGTCGGCTATCTGGCGGTGCAGGTCGCTACGGCCTCTGGCGCGCGGGTGATCGCCACTTGCGGCAACGATGCCGACGCCAAAGCAGCGAAAGCCGCAGGCGCGCAGGCCGTGCTTGACTACCGCGCCCCCGATCTGGCGCAGGCAATTCTTGACGCGACAAACGGCGCGCCTGTCGACCACGCGGTCGAAGTCGAATTCGGCCAGAATATTGCCATGCTGACCGAAGTGATTGCCGCAGGCGGGCGCATCGTCGCCTATGGCTCTGCCAAGGACATGACACCGACCCTGCCCTTCTATCCGCTGATGTTCAAAGCGGTGACCATCGATCTGGCCTTGGTGTACCTGTTGAACGATTACGAACGGGCCACCGCAGTGGGGCATCTGAACGCGCTTCTTGAACGCGGGTCACTGGATTTGCGGATTGCGCAGACACTGCCCCTGGAAGACTGCGCCAAGGCGCATGATATTGTCGCCTCGGGCCAGCGCTCTGGCGCGGTGATCCTGCAAATGTGAAAAGGGCGGCATTTCTGCCGCCCGATCAGGTTTTAACCAATCTGCTCAAGCAGGGTTTCGCCTGCCGAAATCTCGCATTCGCCGGGGCTGGATTCGGCGTTCAGGATCGTCACGACACCATTTTCAACCAGCATCGCGTAACGCTTGGAACGATCGACAAAGCCGACGGGGCCCGCGCTGAAGTTCATGCCGATGGCCTTGGTGAATGCACTTTCCGCGTCGCCCAACATGGTAATGCCAGCGGCAGCAGCACCCGTATCGTCGCCCCATGCCTTCATCACAAAGGGGTCATTGACGGCGATGCAGATAATCTCGTCCACACCCTTGGCCTTGAAGGCATCCGCGGTGCGCATAAAGCTGGGAACATGGGCCGTTGTGCATGTGCCGGTAAAGGCACCGGGCAGGCCAAAGATAACGACTTTGCGGTTCGTCAGCTTCTCGGCCATCTCGACCGAAGTCGGGCCTGCTTCGCCCATCATCAACACTGTCGCGTTGGGAAGTGTATCGCCTGTCGTGATTGTCATATTTGATGTCCTTGTTGGTAATTGTGTCTTCATCCGGAACACATGTAGAGTGCCGCAGGACGAAGACCAGAAAATCAAAAGGTGAAACCTCATGAGCCATGTCATTGTTGTCGGTGCAGGCCAGGCCGGAGCGTCCTTGGTGGCCAAACTGCGCACAGAGGGCTTTGCGGGCGACATCACCCTGATCGGCGCGGAAAAGGTGCCGCCCTACCAGCGCCCCCCCCTGTCCAAGGCTTATTTGCTGGGCGAAATGGCCGAAGAACGGCTGTATCTGCGTCCGGCAGAATATTATGCCGACAACAACGTCGCGCTGCGCCTGAACACCCGTGTCACCGGCATCGACGCTGCGGGCAAAACGGTGACGCTGGATGACGGCGACACCCTGCATTACGACCAGCTTGCGCTGACGACGGGCGCACATCCCCGCACCCTGCCCGCGTCCATCGGCGGCATGCTTGATGGCGTCTTTGCCGTCCGTGACCTTGCCGATGCCGACGCAATGGCGCCACAGTTCACAGCCGGAAAACGCGTTCTGATTATCGGCGGCGGCTACATCGGGCTGGAGGCCGCAGCGGTTGCGTCAAAACTGGGCCTGACCGTGACTTTGGTCGAAATGGCCGAGCGTATCCTGCAACGGGTCGCCGCACCTGAAACTTCCGACTATTTCCGCGCTCTGCACAAAGCCCACGGCGTCGATATCCGCGAAAGTGTGGGGTTGGAGCGTTTGCTAGGCGACGACCACGTGACCGGCGCGCGCCTGACAGACGGAACTGAACTGGACATCGACTTTGCCATTGTGGGCGTGGGCGTAAACCCCGCCACGATCCTTGCCGAAAGCGCGGGACTGGCCGTTGGCAACGGCATCACAACGGACGCGCACGGGCGCACCTCTGACCCGTTCATCTGGGCGGCGGGCGATTGTGCCTCGTCGCAATTCCACGGGCACACTGTGCGCATCGAAAGCGTCGGCAACGCCATTGATCAGGCAGAGGTCGTGGCGATGAACATCGCCGGGCGCGATATACCCTACACACCCAAACCGTGGTTCTGGTCCGACCAATACGACTGCAAACTGCAAATCGCGGGGCTGAACATGGGCTACACGGATGTCTATGTGCGCAAAGGCGACGCGGCGGGGGTGCAATCGAACTGGTACTACAACGGCAAGACCCTGCTGGCCGTCGACGCCATGAACGACCCGCGCAACTATATGATCGGCAAGCGCCTGATCGAAGCAGGGCGCAGCCCCGATCCCAGCCTCATCACAGACCCCGCGACAGACATGAAAGCATTGCTGAAACCGTGAGGATCATCGCGGGTACCCATCGCGGCACAGTGCTTGCGGATGTCGGCAAGGGCGATGCCGCAGCCCATCTGCGCCCCACCACCGACCGCGTGCGCGAAAGCCTGTTCAACGTGCTGCAAGGCGGACGCTTTGGCGATCCCGTCAGGGGCGCGCGTGTGCTGGACCTGTTCGCAGGCACCGGCGCGCTGGGGCTGGAGGCGTTATCGCGCGGGGCCACGCACGCCACATTCGTCGACAACGGCCGTGCTGCGCAAAAGCTGATCCGCGAGAACATCGCCAAGCTGCGCCGGGACACCGACACCACACTGCTTGCCACCGACAGCACCACATTGCCCGCAGGCCAGCCCTGTGACCTGATCTTTCTTGACCCGCCCTACGGCAAAAACCTTGGGGGCAAGGCACTGGCGTCGGCCCTTGCGCAGGGCTGGATCGCCCCCGGCGCACTGGTCGTTTGGGAAGAAAGCAGGCCGCAGATCGCACCTGCCGGTTTCACGGCATTGGACCAGCGCCGCTATGGCGATAGCTGGGTGACCTTCCTGCGCTACCAGCCCTGATTTGCGCGCGCAGCACTTCGCCGCTAAACTGATCCCATGACCGACGCGACCGATTTCACAGCCCTGCCACGGATCACACGGGACACCCCTGCCAGCATTCCCTTGCCCGCACCGGTGCCTTTTGGCGCGCCTGTGCTGATTTCGGACTGCGTGAGCCCGCTTGGCGGTGAAACACTGCTCAGCCTGCTGTGGAAACGTATGGAAAAGTCGGACGGCTAAAGCACCGCTGCGGGCGCAATCCACCAATCGGGATGTGCCGCCTGCATCACTGCAGCGACACCTTCCGCCTTGTCCATATCTGGGACCAAAGCAAAACAGGTGGCCCCCGAACCGGACATGCCCGCAAAGGCAACCGCAGACATCGCGTTCAGGGTCGCAATCGTCTGCGCGATCTGGGGGGCGATGATCATGGCGGGGGGCTGCAGGTCATTGCGCTGGCGCGCAAGCCAAGCTGCAAACCCCGCAAAATCAAGCCCCGCTGGCAGATCGTCCATGCCCGTCCCAGTCTTGGTGGCCAGCCCGTCAAAAACCGCGCCTGTCGGCACATCCACCGGCGGGCGCACCAGCACCAAGGCACAGGGCGGAAGCTCTGGTACCGCTGACAGAACCTCGCCGATGCCGCGCATGCGCACCGGCGCGGGCGCTTGCAGACAAACGGGCACATCCGCACCCAGCGCCACCACTTGGGGTGCGTCATGGGGCAAAGGGTCGACGCCCCAAAGTTCGGCCAGCATCTTGATGGTTGCCGCTGCATCTGACGATCCGCTGCCAATTCCGGCAGCATGGGGCAGCGCCTTTTCCAGTGTCAGCATCGCCCCGTCAGTGATCCCGTATGAGGCGCGCAAGACCTCTGCCGCGCGCTGGACAAGGTTTGTTTCGTTGATCGGCACACCGGCAGAAAAGGGCCCACCCACCGACAAAAGCAGATCAGAGGCGGGGGCGGCGGTCAGCGTGTCGCTGACATCGGCAAAGACAACCAGACTGTCCAGCAAATGATAGCCGTCATCGCGCTGGCCCGTCACATGCAGGGTCAGATTCACCTTGGCCGGAGCAAATGCCTTAATTTTCGTCACTGGCCACACGCAGCGGGGCTGCACCTTCTGCAACCAGAACGGCATCCAGTCCACGCTCCAGTTTGTCGCGGATGCGCGCCGCTTCGTCTTCTTCGGGATCAAAAGACAGGGCGCGGTGCCACTGAAAGGCCGCCTCGATTTTGCGGCCAACGGCCCAAAGCGCGTCGCCAAGGTGGTCGTTGATTACGGGGTCCAATGGCTCAAGCGAGGCTGCGCGCTCAAGATGCACCACAGCCTCTTCATAGCGGCCCAACTGGAAATAGACCCAGCCCAGACTGTCCACGATGGCGCCGTTGTCAGGACGCGCCGCCGCTGCGGTCTCAATCATCGCCAGCGCCTCGTCCATTTTTTCGCCGCGTTCGACCAGCGAATAGCCCAGATAATTCAACACCTGCGGCTGATCGGGGCGCAACGAAAGGGCGGCACGGAAATCCGCCTCTGCGCCGGGCCATTCGTCAAGCTGATGATGGGCAATGCCGCGAGTGTAATAGACAAACCATTTGGCGGCACTC
>JBFEQR010000233.1:0-4572 GCA_041549425.1 Yoonia sp.
CGAGGCAATCGACAAATCCCTGCTTGGCCTGATCGAGGTGCGCAGCCACATCTGGTTTGAAACGGTGTTCATCAACATTGACGGCAACGCCGCCCCCTTTGAAGAGGTGCACGCCGATCTGCTGGCGCGTTGGTCCGCATTCGACAAGCCGATGTATCACGGCGGTGCCGACAGCACCTTTACGCTGGACGTTGCCACCAACTGGAAGCTTGCGGTCGAGAACTATTGCGAAAGCTATCATCTGCCTTGGGTGCACCCAGGCCTGAACAGCTATTCGCGGCTGGAAGATCACTATAACATCATCGAACCCGGAAAGTTTTCTGGTCAGGGCACATTGGTCTATCGCCAGTTGACCGGCGATGACGGCACCGTTTTCCCCGATTTTGAAGGGCTGGACGCCAAATGGACCGAAGGCGGCGAATATGTCACCGTGTACCCCAATGTCCTGCTTGGCGTGCAGCGCGACCATAGCTTTGTGATCGTGCTGGAACCTGTCGACCACCAGCGCACCCGCGAACATATCCATCTTCTGTATGCCGCCCCCCAGACAGACGATGCCTTGCGCGTCAAGAACGCAGCCCAGTGGAAAGTCGTCTTCGAAGAAGATGTATTTGTCGTTGAAGGCATGCAAAAAGGCCGCCTTGCGCCCGGATTTGACGGAGGCCGTTTCAGCCCCGTGATGGACGGGCCGACCCATTGCTTTCACGACTGGGTCGCCGAACAGACAGCCAAGCATCTTGCGGCGCCATGAAACCCCTGCAGGACCGCCTGCTTGACGCCCACGCCCGCGATGATCGCGCGGCCCTGATCACGCTTTACACCGAGGCCGCAGACAGTACCGACGATCTGGATGCGGCCTGCTTTTACCTGACCCATGCCTATATCTTTGCGCTTGAACGGGGTAATTGCGCGTCGGAAACGCTCTTTGACCGGCTCAGGGCGCACGGACGCGTCTGACCCCCTTGCCTCTGGCCTGATTGCGCCCCACCTTGTCGGTGAATAACCAAGGACAAAGCCATGGCCCCGCGCAAGATCATCATCGACACAGACCCCGGACAGGATGACGCGGTTGCGATCCTGCTTGCCCTTGCCTCGCCCGAGGATATCGACGTGCTGGGCATCACGGCGGTCGCGGGCAATGTGCCCCTGCCCCTGACCCAAAAGAACGCGCGGATTGTCTGTGAACTGGCAGGCAAGCGGGACACGCGGGTTTTCGCAGGCTGTGATGCGCCACTGGCCCGCAAACTGGTCACGGCAGAGCATGTCCACGGCAAGACCGGTCTTGATGGCCCGCAAATGGATGACCCGACCATGCCGCTGCAGGATCAGCACGGCGTTGATTTCATTATTGAAACCCTGCGCAACGAACCCAGCGGCACGGTCACGCTTTGCCCGATTGGCCCTTTGACCAATATCGCGACCGCCTTTCAGCGCGCGCCCGATATCATCCCGCGCGTGCAGGAAATCGTGCTGATGGGCGGGGCCTATTTCGAGGTGGGCAACATCACCCCGACCGCCGAATTCAACATCTACGTGGACCCCGAAGCCGCCAAGATCGTCTTTGAAGCAGGCGTGCCCTTGGTGGCGATGCCGCTGGATGTGACCCACAAGGCGCTGACCACGAAACCGCGCATCAGTGCCTTTCGCGCCATGGGCACGCAGGTGGGGGATATGGTGGCCGCATGGACCGACTTTTTCGAGCGTTTCGATATGGAAAAATACGGCTCAGAGGGCGCGCCGCTGCATGACCCCTGCACCATCGCCTATCTGATCCAGCCCGACCTGTTTACGGGCCGCCACATCAACGTAGAGGTTGAAACCGACGGTGCCCTGACCCTTGGCATGACCGTGGCGGACTGGTGGCGCGTGACCGACCGGCCCGCGAACACAATGTTCATGAAAGACATTGATGCGGCAGGGTTCTACGACCTGCTTGCTACAAGACTGGCGCGCCTGTGATGCATATTCCCTTCGACAATTCCTACGTCAAACTGCCGCCGCAGATGTTTACCCCACAGCGGCCCACACCGGTGAAGGCGCCGCAGATGATTGCCGCCAATCCTGATCTTGCGGCCCTGCTGGGCATTGATCCCGCAGCCCTGACCGGCCCTGCCGCAGCGCAGGTCTTTGCCGGCAACGACATCCCCGACGGGGCTGCACCGCTGGCGCAGGCCTATGCCGGTCACCAGTTCGGCAACTGGAACCCGCAACTGGGCGACGGGCGTGCCGTGCTGCTGGGCGAGGTCGTGGGCACGGACGGCATCCGCCGCGATATCCAGCTTAAGGGATCGGGGCCAACGCCCTATTCGCGACGCGGTGACGGGCGCGCGGCCATCGGCCCCGTGATGCGCGAATATCTGGTCAGCGAGGCGATGCACGCCATGGGCGTGCCCACCACCCGCGCCCTTGCCGCCGTGACGACCGGCGAAGACGTCTTTCGCGAAACCGTCTTGCCGGGTGCCGTGATCGCGCGGGTGGCGCAAAGCCATATCCGCGTCGGTACGTTTCAATTCTTTGCGGCACGCGGTGATCTGCAGGCGCTACAGGCGCTGACCGATCACGTCATCGCGCGGCATTATCCGCAGGCGGACGGACCTGCCGCCCTGCTCGACATTGTGATCGCGCGCTATGCAAGGCTGATTGCGCGGTGGATGGGGCTGGGCTTTATCCACGGGGTGATGAACACCGACAATGTCTCTGTCGCGGGCGAAACCATCGATTATGGCCCCTGCGCCTTTATGGACGACTACCACCCCGACAGCGTGTTCAGCGCGATTGACCAGTTCGGTCGCTATGCCTACGCCAACCAGCCCGGGATCGGGGCTTGGAATATGGCGCAGTTTGCCACGGCCCTGATCCCGCTGATGGCGGATCGTGACAAGGCGATCACGGATTTCACCGCCGCCGTGCACCGCATGCCTGCCCTAATTGATGCGGCTTGGCTGGATGTTTTTGCAGCCAAACTGGGGATTGCGGGACCGGATGAGGATGACCGCACGCTCATCAACGACCTGTTGGCGCTGATGGCGCAGGACGGGGCGGATTTCACCAATGTCTTTGCCACTCTGGGCCGCGACACCGCGCGGGACCAGTTCCTTGACCGCGAAGCCTTTGATAGCTGGGAGGCACGCTGGCAACAACTCAGATCAGACGATGCCACTGCGATCATGGCACAGGCCAACCCGCAGATCATCCCGCGGAACCACCAGATCGAGGCTGTGATACAGGCGGGGCAATCGGGTGATTTCGCACCATTCCACAGGCTGCTGGCCGCAATCACCGCGCCCTACGCCGAAGTGACTGAAGGCACAGCGCAATTCGCCCGCGCGCCCACCAAGGATGAACGGATCACGCGGACCTTTTGCGGGACCTGACAGGGCGGTTGATCAGCAAGATACCCACAGCCACAAGGATCAGCGCAAAGATCAGGGTCAGACCGACCTGCTCGTCCAGCAAGAGCCAGCCCAGACCGACGGTCAGCACCGGCGACAGAAAGCTGAAAGAAGCCACGCCAGAGGCAGGATAGATCGACAACAGCCACAGCCAGAAGATAAATCCGGCACTGACCACAATAACGATCTGGAACAGTAGTCCCGCAATATGGACCGGCTCCAGATCGCGAATAAACGGGCCGAAGAAGAACGCGGCCAACAACAAAAGCGGGGCAGACACACCGACCTGCCACATCAGCTGGATTTCAGGCCGCACCCGCGACAGCGAAGACGCCTTGGCCAGCATCGCCGTCAGCGCCCAACCAACCGCAGCCCCCAACGCGGCCAGATCACCCCACAGGCTGCCAGCGCCATCGTCACGGCTCAGGATCGCGACAGCAACTCCCCCCAAGGCCAAAGCCAGCCCCAGCGCCTTGCGCGGCGTGATCCTGTCATCAGGCAGCACCAGATGGGCCATGATCGCAAGCCACACGGGCATGGAATAGAAAATCACACTGGCACGGCTGACCGCTGTTAGATCAAGTGCGACGAACAAGCACATGAATTCAAATGCAAAAACACAACCCATGGCAAAACCGGCGAAACGTGTGCCCGCCTCGAACCGCAACGGAATACCCCGCCAGCGCATCCAGAGATAAATACAAACCACCGCCCCCGCAGAGCGCATACCCGCAAAAAACACAGGCTGAAAACCGCCATTGGTGACCTTGATCACCACCTGATTAAAAGCGAGCAAAAGGGCAAAACCGGTCAGTGCAACAGCACCGAAAAGGTCAATCTGGGATTTCTTTTCCATCCGCGCAGATCACGCAGACAGCGGGCCACTGTCAAGCGGGCTCCTGCCTTCATCTTGGCAAAAAAACTCCCGCCGGAGGCACCGGCCCTGTCAACCGTACCGAAGGCTAGTTGCCCAGCATCCACATCCCCTCTGGCCAGAATGCGTGAAAGGCAAAGGCAAACATCACGTCATGGGCCAGATCATTGCCATCCGCATCCCGCACCCGCACGTTGCCCACGTCACGCCCTGCCCCGATACGTGCCGTATCCAGCGCAGAGGCCTGACCGGCCGTCCATGTCAACGTCACGCCTTCTTCGGTCAGTGTTCCCGTCTCCGACAGCC
>JBFEQR010000234.1:0-4563 GCA_041549425.1 Yoonia sp.
CGACACCCCCACCCGCGCCAGCCGCGCCTTTGACGCCGACCGCGACGGTTTCGTGATTGCAGGCGGCGGGGCGATGGTCGTGCTGGAAACACTGGAAAGCACACTGGCCCGCGGGGCAAAGATCTACGCCGAAGTCACCGGCTTTGCCGCCACATCCGACGGGGCCGATATGGTGGCCCCTTCCGGCGAAGGCGGCGAACGGGCCATGCGCGGCGCGCTCAAGACCCTGCCCGCTGGCCGCACGGTCAGCTACATCAACGCACATGGCACATCGACCCCTGTCGGCGACGTGGGCGAGGTTGAGGCCGTGCGCCGTGTGTTCGGCCAAGGCACGACACCGCCGATCAGTTCCACCAAGTCGATGACCGGTCACAGTCAGGGCGCGACGGGCGCGCAAGAGGCGGTCTATTGTCTGCTGATGCTGCAGGACGATTTCATCGCCCCGTCGATCAATGTGGAAACACTGGACCCTGCCCTGCACCCTGACGAGATCGCCACTTCGCTGGTCGAAAATGCGGGCCTTGATACCGTCATGACCAATTCATTCGGCTTCGGCGGCACGAACGGGTCGATGCTGCTTTCCAAGTTGAAGGACTGATCCGATGACCATTTCGATGCAAGGCAAACGCGGGCTGATCATGGGCGTCGCGAATGAACGGTCCATCGCATGGGGCATCGCCAAGGCGATGGCCGAGGCCGGTGCCGAATTGGCGTTCACCTATCAGGGCGAAGCCTTTGGCAAACGGCTGGAGCCTTTGGCACAGTCCGTCGGCTCTGACATTATGGTCGACGTGGATGTCACGGACGAAGCGAGCATGGACCGCGCCTTTGCCACATTGAAAGAACGCTGGGGCAGCCTTGATTTCGTGGTCCACGCCATCGCGTTTTCCGACAAGAACGAACTGACAGGGCGTTTCATCAACACCAGCCGCGAGAACTTCAAGAACTCGCTCGAAATCTCGTGCTATTCCTTCATTGACGTGGCCAACCGCGCGTCGCAGATGATGCCAGACGGGGGCACATTGCTGACGCTGACTTATCAGGGATCGAACCGCGTCACACCTTTCTACAACGTGATGGGCGTCGCCAAGGCCGCGCTGGAATCGGCAACCCGTTATCTGGCTAACGATCTGGGACCACAAGGCATCCGCGTGAACGCGATCAGCCCCGGCCCGATGAAAACGCTGGCAGGGGCCGCGATCGGCGGGGCGCGCAAGACCTACAAGCACACAGACCAGAACGCACCGCTGCGCAGCAACGCAACGCTTGAGGCAGTGGGCGGAACAGCGGTCTATCTGGCATCGGACGCAGGGGCCTGCACAACGGGCGAGATCATCCGCGTCGATGGCGGTTTCCACGTGCTGGGGATGCCGCAGCCGGATCATCTGGTTTAGGGTTTCGCATGCGTGGGCATGTTCGCCTGTGCGCACGCCCTGAGGAATAGACCTAAAATGGCGGGCTTGAGCCGAAACCGCTCAACTAATGCATCACGGCCAATGTCTGCTTGAACTCAAGCGAACATCAAGAAACAGGCTTTGGACAACCTTCAATCGGAATGAACAGGTATTTTACCACACGTCCGTTCTTGAGAAACATCGCTTGGTTTACATCCATATCCGGCGTTGCGGCTGGACGCGTGCACAGATGGTATTCCCTACCGACAGCACGCACGATACGCGGATCACCGTGGCTAAGCTGGGTTTGTAGGCTGCGCACGTAGTAGCCGTCCGGATTTGAGGTGACATCGCCCTGTGTTGTGGCTTGATTTGCGTGGTCTTGCCCACAGAGTTGGTCGATTATTGATTGCGCGTCGGCAGCGCCGGCGATCAGGGTCAGAGCAAATACATATGCAGATAGTTTCATTGTGGTATCCTCCTACTAGTGTTGCGGTGTGCCTATTGCGACCAATTGTTGATTTGGACAGGCCAGCCAGTGAGAACACAAAGACATGTCAGAAGGCGAAAAGTCCCGAAATGAACCCGAAATCGCGGCGAAATCACATCTCGGTCTGCCGCTCGGAGAATTCACATTTGATCCGCTTCAGTCGGCACTGACCAATGTATCTGGCGTGCCGGTCGACTTACGCAGTCAGAGCCTGGAGGTGTTGCGATTGCTCGCCGAGCAGGCTGGAAAGGTCGTTACCAAGGCCAGCCTGATCGACACAGTCTGGGGCGATACGTTCGTCACCGACGATAGTCTGGTTCAATGTATCGCCGACATCCGCCGCACGATTGATGATCAGGATCACAAAATAGTTCAGACCCTGCCGCGCCGCGGCTACCGGTTAAACCCGGGTCGGGCGACACCACATTTGCCTGCTCTTGGTTTGCCGGACCTCGCCGGACGGCACGCAATTGCCGTCCTTCCATTCGTGAACCTTAGTGATGAGTACGAACAAGCGTTCTTTGCCGAAGGAATAAGTGAAGACCTGATCGCGCGCCTGTCAATGGTAAGGGCACTGACGGTCTTGGCGACACCGTCACGCTTCACATTTGGAGGGAACTTCACTCGGGCCGAGAATGCGGAGACCGACTTTGAGCCAGAGTTCCTGATCAAGGGCGCAGTGCGGCGTGCAGGCAACACGGTTCGAGTCACAGTACAACTTTTGAACAACCGCAATGGTGAAATTGTCTTGTCGCGCCGTTATGATCGGAACCTGCATGATATTTTCAAAATTCAGGATGACATCGCCAGTGAAATAATCGCCGAAACCCAAGTCGCACTGACTGAAGGCGAAGTTGCACACCTGGCTATTCGCCGCACGCGAAGTGTTCAGGCTTGGGAGTTCTTTCATCAGGGAGTTCTTGAACACATCAAATACACGCCCGAGGCAAATCAGGCGGCGCGTCGGATGTATCGCAAAGCACTGGATATTGATCCCGATTACTACGATGCAATGGTCGCCGACGGCTGGGCCATTTGGCAGGATGCACGTTCGTCAAGTAAGATCAGCAGGTCGGATGCTCTGCACGAGTGTCGGGTTCTGGTAAACGCGTTGACCTCGCGATGGCCAAATCTTCCAGATGTCCTCCACTTGGACGCGGTACTCTTGATGATGGAAGGACAGCACGAGGCAGCCGAACGCCGGGCCGATCAAGCCCGCAAAGCGGGCCGCAGCTATTTATGGGGTTATGCAATAGTCCATATTTATGGCGGAAGCGTAGAAAAGGCGACTGAGCTTTTCGCTGAACTCATCAACTCGGCGCCCGTCCTCAACAACGATGCATTGTTCTGCTATTCTCACTGCCTGACACTTTTGGGAGAATACAAACAAGCAATCATAGCGGCGGAAGAATACAGGCTACGCGTGCCCACCACGGTCTATGGCTTTACTTTGCTCGCTACCGCGCAGGCGATGGACGGCCAGTCAGCAAGAGCCGCCGAAACCGTAAGAGCCATGCGCCAAGCGCACCCGAGGTTCACGCTGGCAATGTTCCGTCGGCACGAACCCTACCGCGACGCCAAAACCCTGAACCGCATAGTGGCCCATTTGCAAACGGCGGGCATCCCGGATTGACCGGATTGGGGTACTTCCAGAAAAACATGGCCTCAAGGCTGCCAGACTGATCTTTTTCAGCATCCAATCGAGAGCAGACATTGATGTGCTGGCCGCGCAGGTCCAGTGCGTTCCGCAAAGCAACCGTCCGCGCCACAGTCACCCACCGTGCAAGGAAAACGTGCGATGAGGGAACATTTCGTTCACGACCCCACCGCACGCATATCATCCTTTAGGCCGCGTCGATCCCAACGATTTCAATCGCAAAGTTCAGGTCCTGACCTGCCAGCGGGTGGTTGGCGTCCAGTGTGACTTCGGCTTCGGTGACTTCGGCCACTGTCACGGGAACCACTTGGCCCTGTGGTGTCTGCATCTGCAACTGTGTGCCGATCTCGAGCGGGATTTCCGCTGGGATCTGTTCGCGCGGCACGGCCTGTTTGGCCTCGGGGTTATGTTCGCCGTAGGCTTCGGCGCAGGGTACGTTGACGTCTTTCTTGTCGCCCACAGCCATGCCGGGGATTGCGGCATCAAGGCCCTTGATGATCTGGCCAGAGCCGACAACGAACTCAAGCGGCTCGCGTCCCTCGGAACTGTCGAACTGCTGCCCGTCGTTCAATGTACCGGTGTAATTGATGCGGACCGTATCGCCTGTTTTTGCTTCACTCATCGTCTTTTCCTTTCTGTCTCGTCTCTTTGATTCCCCCAAGACCTATGGATCATGGATCGGTTTTGCAAACCGATTGCCCTCTTACCTCTGGCGCAAAGCCGTGCCACGATGCGCAAAACCAAACGAGGAACGACATGCCCGTCACCACCTACGTCTTTGATGCATATGGCACTTTGTTCGATGTCAACGCCGCCGCCGCACAGGCCGCGCAAGAGCCTGCGCACAGCGCCCTGCGCGACATCTGGCCCGCTATCGCGCGCGATTGGCGCAACAAGCAGTTGGAATATAGCTGGCTGCGGGCCGTGGCTGACCGGCATTGCGATTTCTGGCAAGTCACCTGCGACGGGCTGGATTGGGCGCTCGAGGCGCAAGGGCTTTCTGATCCTGCCACCCGCGACCG
>JBFEQR010000235.1:0-4561 GCA_041549425.1 Yoonia sp.
CGCGCCAGAAACTGACGGATACCGCGCAGAAACGCCTGCGCGTGTTGGGGTCAATTGACAGTCTGGGTGCGGGGTTCACGCTGGCCAGTCAGGATCTGGATATTCGCGGGGCAGGCAATCTGTTGGGTGAAGAACAATCGGGCCAGATGCGCGAAGTCGGCTACGAGCTTTATCAGCAGATGCTGGAAGACCAGATCGCCGCGATCCGGTCGGGACAGGCCGAGGGTATCATTGATGACGGCCAATGGGCGCCGCAGATCAATCTGGGCGTACCAGTGCTGATCCCCGAAGACTACGTGCCCGATCTGGACGTGCGTCTGGGCCTTTACCGCCGTTTGTCCGAACTGACCACCAAGGTCGAACTCGAAGGGTTCGCGGCAGAACTGATCGACCGTTTCGGCAAACTGCCGCGCGAGGTGAACACCCTGATGCTGGTCGTGCGGATCAAGGCGATGTGCAAACGGGCAGGGATTGCCAAGCTGGACGCAGGCCCGAAGGGGGCCACGATCCAGTTTCACAACGACAAATTCGCCTCGCCCAAGGGGTTGGTGGAATTCGTGCATGCCCAGAACGGCCTTGCCAAGGTCAAGGACAACAAGATTGTCATCCGTCGCGACTGGGAACGCGAGCGTGACAAAATTCAGGGGGCGTTCAATATCGCCCGCGATCTGGCGCAGAAACTGTCTGACGAGAAAAAGCAGAAGTCGGCAAAGTCGGCCTGACTTTTATGCGCGCAAGAAGGCGCTAGACCTCGCCCGGGCGTTTGATGAGGGTCGTCAGCCATAGCGCCAGTATCGCGCAAACCAGCGTTCCGATGGCCATGGGCAGGGGCGTGCCGTCAAATTGCAGGGCGATCGGCACGGCGATCATGACCGCGCCAATTGTTGCAACAGCGGCAATCACCGATGCTGCAAGCCCTGCGATGTGACCCATTTCCTCCATCGCGAGCGCGTTGAGGTTCCCTATAGTCAGCCCTGCCTGAAAAAAGTTGGACAAGAGCCACAGAAGAAAGGCGCCGAAGGCCAGCCAGTAGGGCCCGCCAATTGCGGTGACTGCAATCATCATCAGCGTCATCCCGATCTGCACCGTATACATTGCCTTGATGATTGCCCGCATCCCCAGACGCCCCACCAGTCGGGCGTTCAAAAAGCTGGCCGAGGCCGAGATCACCGCTATGCCTCCGAACCAGAGGTGGAACACATCACCCTGTCCGAATGTCTGGTCGAAAACTTGCTGTGTCGCTGAAAGGATATTGAAAAGCATCCCGAACGTGAGGGTCTGGATGAAGATCGAGAGGCGGGCCGTCGGGTGGGTGAACATCTCTTTGACAGCAAACCACAGCGTTCTGAACGACAGGGGCCGCCGCCTTTCAGGTGTGAGGGTCTCGGGCTGGCGCAACAGGAGCCAAAAGGTCGTCGCCAGCGAAAACACCATGAACGCCAGAAAGATCGCGGGCCAGTCAAAGGCAAGGATGATGTAGTGTCCGATCGTCGGGGCGAGTGCGGGGACGAGCGCGAAAACGATCATGACAAATGAGAGTATCCGCGCCATATCCGAGCCAGCATAAAGATCGCGGATCAGCGCCATGGCCACCACGCGCGGGCCAGCTGCACCAAGCCCCTGCAAGACGCGCGCGGCCAGCATCACCTCGAGCGATTGGGCCTTCCACGCGACGCCACAAGCTGTGATATAGACCACGGCACCGCCGATCATCACCGGTTTTCGCCCGAAGGCATCCGACAGGGGCCCTGTAAACAGGGTTCCCACGCCCATTCCCAACACAAAGCTGGTAATGACCAGTTGCGCGTTGTTGAGGTTCCCGGGCGACAGTGCAGCGCCGATTTCGGGCAAGGCGGGCAGCATCGCGTCAATGGAAAAGGCGACCGTTGCGGCCACCATTGCCATCAATGCGATGAATTCCGTCTGCGGCAGGGGTCGGATATCGCGGCTCATTCAGAGGCCGCGATCTGGGCCATAATATCCTTGATGACCTCGGTCCACATCTCCGGCGGCTGCGCGCCCGGGACGGCGTGCTGTTGCGCCACGATAAAGGTGGGCACCGAGGTGACGCCCATTTCACGGCTGTGTTTATCGCGGGCGCGGATGTCATCGGTATCGGCATCAGAGGCCAGTAATTTGGTCACCATCGCCGCATCCATTTCGGCGGTATCGGCGATATCGGCCAGCACTTCGTGATCGCTGATGTCGCGCCCGTCGACGAAATAGGCTTTGAACAAAAGGTCCACGACAAAGCTTTGGCGCTGTTCGATTCCCGCCCAATGGATCAGGCGGTGCGCGTCGATGGTGTTGGGGGTCTTCTTGATCGCATCAAAGTTGATAACCGCACCGGCGCGTTCGGCATGTTCCACCACAGGTGCGTAGGCCTTGATCGCGCCTTCCTTGCCGCCGAATTTCCCCTCAAGATAGGCGCGCCGGTCCATGCCTTCGGCAGGCATGTCAGGGTTCAGCTGAAACGGGTGCCACTCGATGGTGAACGGATGGTCGGGAAAATCGATCAACGCACGATCAAGATTGGTCTTGCCGATATAGCACCACGGGCAAATCGGGTCGGAAATGATATCAAGCTTGACCATGGCTGGTCCTTTTCATGCGTTACGGGGTGGCCACTCAGTATCACGTCTTGCGACGGCGAAAACCCCGTGCGCACAAATTGCGCTGTGCGGTGCTGCACAAGCATCCCTGCGGGGTTGTTGCCAGAGGCGGCGGCGCTGTTTATGTCTGCGGCATGACTGATCACGATTCACAAAAGCCGATGCAGATCGCGCGCGAAAACGGAACAGCGGACACCGCTCAACCGCTTGATCTGGGTGCGCGGGTGCGTGAATTGCGCAAAGCCCGCGACTGGACGCTTGAACAGGCCGCCCAGCAGGCCGGTCTGGCCCGTTCCACATTGTCCAAGATTGAAAACGGGCAGATGTCGCCGACCTATGACGCGCTCAAGAAACTGGCGGTGGGCCTCGAGATTTCGGTGCCGCAACTGTTTACCCCGCCTTCCAAGGGGCAGGTGAATGGCCGGATGGCCGTGACCCGCAATGGTGAGGAAACCGCCAAGCTGACAACCACTTACGAACATGCTTTGCTGGCCGAAGTGCTGACCACCAAAAAGATGTTGCCCTATCGGACCCGTGTGCGCGCCCGCAAGATTGAAGACTTTGACGGTTGGGTCCGCCATGACGGGGAAGAGTTTCTTTATGTGCTGACCGGCCAGATCCGGCTTTACACCGAGTTCTACGAACCTGTGGAGCTGAAACGCGGTGACAGCGCCTATTACGACGCCGCCATGGGGCACAATGTGATCTCGATCAGTGCCGATGACGCCACCATCCTGTGGGTCACATCGCTTAGCTAGGCGTCGGGAAACAAACGCGGCAGAACGGCAGCGGCCACAAAGACGCCCACGATCTGCATAACGACGAACATCGGGATATGCGCAGGGTTGATGCCCGCAAAAGTATCGCTGAACCCGCGCGCGATGGTCACGGCAGGATTGGCAAAACTGGTGGATGCAGTGAACCAATAGGCACCCGTGATATACAGCGCGACGAGGGTGGGCACCGCCTCGGGGCGGCTTTTCAGGCCGCCGAAGATCACGAACAACAGCCCGAATGTGGCAAGGATTTCCGAAAACCACTGTGCAACACCACTGCGATCTGTCTGCGAAGCTTGCAGGATATCAAGGTCGAACATCACATGTGCCGCCCAGACGCCCAGAATGCCGCCAATGATCTGGACCGCCACATATTTACCTGCCTCACCTCCGGCAATCTGGCCCCGCAGCCAAAACGCCAGTGTGACCGCCGGATTGAAATGCGCCCCCGAGATGGGGCCAAGCGTGGTGATAATCACATAAAGGATGCAGCCCGTCGCAATGGCATTGGCCAGAAGCGCAATGGCGATATTGCCGTCCGCCAGTGCCGCCCCCATGATCCCCGATCCAACCACGCCGATCAAAAGAAACGCGGTACCCAGCCCCTCTGCCAACAGTCTTTGCATATCAGTCACCAATGCGATCAAGGATCGCCTGCAGATCGTCGCGCGTCATATCTTCGAAAGGCAGCGCGAGCAGGCGCTCGGCCTTGGCCGACAGCAGGTCATAGGCCTGCGCAAAGGCGGCAGGCTGGGCATCTGGTGCGGCGGCTGCGGGGTCTTCGACGCCCCAATGCGCGCGCAGCGGCGCACCGGGCCAATAGGGGCATTCCTCACCCGCAGCAGAACCGCAAACCGTGATCACCGCATCCATCTGCGGGGCATCGGGTTTGGCGTAATCATCCCAGCTTTGCGACGTCAGCCCCTCGGTGGGATACCCTTTTTCCGCCAGCAGTTTGAGCGACTGCGGATGCACCTTGCCTACAGGTTTTGATCCTGCCGACCACGCTTTGATCCGCCCGTCAGAGCGGTGGTTCAGAATGCTTTCCAGCAGGATGGAACGTGCCGAGTTGCCGGTGCAGAGAACGAGAATATTCATAGGATAGGGGCCTGTCGTTGTTTGCCCCTGCGTTAGCGGGGGGATGTAACAGTCTTGTGACGCTACTCCTCATAC
>JBFEQR010000236.1:0-4546 GCA_041549425.1 Yoonia sp.
CAAGGCCTGCGCTTTGGCCCTGCAACAGGTGCCCGAAGCCAACGCAGTCTGGGCCGGTGACCGCACGTTGAAGTTTGAAAAGTCCGACGTAGCCGTCGCCGTTGCCATCGAAGGCGGTCTGTTCACGCCGGTGTTGAAAGACGCCGAAATGAAGTCGCTGTCGGCATTGTCCGCAGAGATGAAGGATCTGGCCTCCCGCGCCCGTGATCGCAAACTGGCACCGCATGAATATCAGGGCGGCAGCTTTGCCATCTCGAACCTTGGCATGTTCGGCATCGACAACTTCGACGCGATCATCAACCCGCCGCATTCGGCCATTCTGGCCGTTGGCGCCGGTGCGAAAAAGCCGATTGTGGGTGCTGACGGGGAACTGACGGTCGGGACGGTCATGTCTACCACATTGTCAGTCGATCACCGTGTGATTGACGGCGCGATGGGTGCCGACTTGCTGAATGCGATCAAGGACAACCTTGAGAACCCGATGACGATGCTCGCCTAATTCAAGGTCAAAAGAAACGAAAACGCCGGTCCCCTTCTGGGTTCCGGCGTTTCTTATTCTAGGTCACTGTTTTGAGAATCTGATCCATCGAGAGCGCGGGTTGCGAACATCCCGCCTCGCCCACGATCTTGGCAGGCACACCTGCGACAGTTTTCATTGGTGGCACCTCTTCCAGCACCACGGAACCGGCGGCGATGCGGCTGCAGTTGCCTACCTTGATGTTGCCCAGCACCTTCGCCCCTGCCCCGATCAAGACGCCATCGCCGATCTTGGGATGGCGGTCGTCGTCTTCCTTGCCTGTCCCGCCAAGCGTGACCGAATGCAGCATCGAGACATTGTCTCCGACAACAGCGGTTTCGCCCACAACAATCGAATGGGCATGGTCGATCATGATCCCCTGCCCGATCCGTGCGGCTGGATGGATATCCACGCCGAACATCTCGCTGGTGCGCATCTGGATGAAATAGGCCAGATCCTTGCGGTCCTTGAGGTACAGCCAATGGGCCAGACGATAGGATTGCACGGCCTGAAAGCCCTTGAAAAACAACAAAGGTTTCATGAACCGATGGCACGCCGGATCACGGTCGTAAGTCGCAACAAGATCGGCGCGCGCCGCGGCCACCAGCGAAGGCGTCTCGCGGTAGGCCTGATCTGCAATCTCGCGCAGGATCTGTTCCGACATTTCAGGCGAGGCAAGCTTCATCGAAATCCGGTACGCCAGCGCCCCCTCAAAGCTTTTGTGGTGCAAGATCCCCGCATGGATCAGCCCGCCCATCAAAGGCTCGGCGGTGATTGCCGCTGTGGCCTCATCACAGATGCGGTGCCAAACGGGATCGAGTTCGGTCAGGCTGGCTTGGGGATATGGCATCGCGCTTACCTTTTGGTCATTATGGGCTCTCTGTTTAGACTAGATAGGCCTGCCAAGCCAAGAACAAAGCTGTGATGAGAAAAATCACGGCTGTTGATACTGCAATGTCTTTATAATCAAGGCCATGGCGCCAAGCGCATCCGGCGTCATCCGGTCAATGCGCGGCGTTTGAGGGTATCGCGCCGCCGCCGACATCAGCGTACCACTGCCCCATCGGGGGTGCAGTTTGCCCATGCGCTTGCGATAGCTATCGGCGGTTTTGGCCTGCGCGATCAGTGTAGCAATCAGCGCAGGCCGCGTCGCTGCGGGACAGTGCAGCAGCGCCCGCGTCGCCACCTCTATGTCGGCCAGTTGCACAGCCCTCATGCGGGCACATGCAACAACGTGTCGGGACCGGCACCAAAGCGCGACGAGATTTGCGCAACGGTGACGTCAAATGCCCCTGTCCCGATATCGGACGCCAAAAGCCCTGCATCATAAAGCCACGATGACGCCTGCGCGGTGACCTCGCGGCGGGTCACCCCGCCTTGCTTGATCCTGATCCTGTAGCTTTCGCTGTCTTCGCCCAATGGCACCTCACCATCGGCCCAAAGATCGCCGTCAATACGCGTGCAGCGCATCCAGCCCAGCGCAACACCGCTTGCACCACGCTCAGCCCGCAGATGCGTCACGGGATAGGGCCGCAGACCGTTGCCGGCAAAGACATGGGTTTCATAGCGGTAGCTGGGGTCGTCCATCAGCTGACCGGCCGGACCGAACCGGAAATGCCGCGCTGTGCCTCTGGATGTGCTGGGCAGGTTGACCTGCTCCGGCACCCCGTTCAGCAAGACCAGCTTTGATCCCGCAGGCCAGACCGCGGGCATCACGCCCCAACTGCCAAATTGCCCGCGCAACAGCCCCGACAATGCGAACCGTCCTGCGGCAACCGGTAAGGCGTTGCGAAACTGGAGCACTTCCCAACCGTCCGCAGCCCCGTCGCCAATAGCAACCATGTTCGCCCCCGCCAAAAGCGCCTCTGTCGTGGCACTGCTCAACGTGCCACTAACCAAAGAAACCTCAAGCGCGCTTTGGCGGTCCCAGATACCCACCGGCCCTGCGCCCAGCGCCGTTTCGGTGACACCGACCACTGCGGATGCACCCACCGTCTGTAACAGCGCATAGTCGCTGTCCTGCGGCGCACCAAAAAGCGCCACACTGCCGGGCCACGGATTGCCTGTCGCGGCAACATAGGGCGCATGGGGGACCTCGTCACCGGTAAGTAATGGCAGGTCCAAAAACAGCATCTCGGCGGGACTTGGCCCGACATAGGGTTGCAGGGCGGGCGCTTGTTCGACACCGGTCTGGCTGCGGCCCACTTCGGCATCGACACGGGTCGCCTCGGCAAGGCGCAGCCCGGCTTCCTCGATGCGGTCGATACGGTAAAGGCTTGTCTTGCCCTGCGTGGTCAATGCCACGACATCCCCCGCCCCGATCCCCGCCTGCGAAGGCGGCAGCGCGAACTGGGCGGTGTCACGCGCCACACGTGCCTCCTGCAGCCAACGGTCCACAATCTGCGCGCCCTCTTTGCGGGTCAACGCCAGCGGCACCTCGTTGCGGGTGACTGATATCGTTGTCTCATCGGGCATGATCGCCTCTGCTGCAATTGCGTCATAGTGCCCGTCGGCATTGATGAAACTCAGCTTCACGCGTCCCGCGATTTCAGCGGCGGCGGCACGGGTCAGGCTCAACGCCTGATCACGTTCCGGATCGATGGCAAGGATGCCGTCGTGCAGGTGATGTTCCGCCACGGCCTTGCGGTTTCGGAAAATCAACACGCCGTCGCGCTCGATGGCGTCAAACCCATAGGCAAGCATCAGCGGCTGTAATGCCTGCCGTCCCGTGCCCGCATCACTGATAACATAGCCGCGCACGATCCCGAACAGCCCGCTTACATCGTAATGCACCACGCCCGAGCGCGCGCAAATCTCGGCCACAACAGAGGCCAGCGTGCGGTTACTGGCCCGCCCGTTCAGTATCGGTCCCGTGGCATAATCGCCCCCGTCAGACCACATCGCCTGATTGCCGGGCCAATAGGGATAGGGGCGCGGGTCCCAACGCGTGGCATGCATACGCGCAAGCGCAAGCATTGGCCCGCCATAGATATCCGACACCGGATTATGTGCAGCCTCGCCATAGTGGTCATAGACGGCGCGCAGATACTGGGTCTGCATCAGGTCATCGCGCGCGCCGTTGGACGCATAGGGAAGCGCAGTACCCGTCGTGAACGGTTCAATCTGATTGGCCCCCTTGTCGACGGCCGCACAGCCCACTTGCATCAGCCAAAGCGGCTTGCTGCGCGGCACCCAATCTGTCGGTGTCAGCGCGCGCACGCCGTCAATGCGTGGATAATGCGCGTTTTCCCACCAGCCACGCAGATCCTTGCTGCGCCACACCCAAGGTTCACCTTCGGGATCGGTGATCGGCGTGCGCAACTGCGCCTTGCGTGCTGCCTCAGAGGTATACTCCCAGTCATAACCTTCGCCACCCGTGACATTGCCCTTGAGATATCCAAGATCATGGATTGGCCCGACATTGGCATCCAGATGATCCTCTCCGTCGCGCCAGTCGGCCAGCGCCCAGCGCGCGTTGATCCCGACGCAATCCACTTGCGGATCGGCCCAGAGCGCATCAAGAGGAAAAAGCCTGTCGCGGCTGCCATGCGGGGTGAAGCCACAGAACTCCTCGCCATCTGCGGCATAGGTAATCTGGCATTCCGCCCCCAGCATCGCGCGGACATCTGCCGCCAATGCCTGCAGCGCGGCCACCGCCGGAAATCCGCCACCGGCCCCGCGTACCCGCGTCAGTCCGGTAAGATCGGTCCCGATGCAGAATGCGTCGACACCCCCCGCCATCGCGCACAGTTTTGCATAATGCAGCACAAAGCGCCGGTAGCCGCCATTAGAAGGCCCGTTGTAAACAATCCTGTCAAACAGCGCGCTGAAATCCGACGGGTCCGCATCCCCGAAAAAGGCGGCGATCTCTGTGTCTGCCGCTGCTTTTCCGTCTATGCTGTTAATCCGGTCAGGCGCGACCGAGCTTGTGATCCGCCCGCACCATGGCTGCGCCGCCTGCTCAGTGTCGCCCCAAGGGTCAGGCAAGCCGTTGCCAGCGGTCTGCACCATCAGCAGCTTGGGTTGCAG
>JBFEQR010000237.1:0-4545 GCA_041549425.1 Yoonia sp.
CGCTCTGGTGGGTCTTTTGGTATCTCCTGTGCCGGTTCATCCCTTCATCGGGTTTGTCGCCATTCTGTGCATTGCTGTTGGCGCTGGTGCTTCGGGTGCGTTGAACATGTGGTGGGATGCCGACATCGACGCCAAAATGAAGCGTACGGTCGGCCGCCCCATTCCCGCAGGCCGTGTCGAGCCGGGCGAGGCGCTGGGCATCGGGCTTGCACTGTCCGGTTTTGCAATTGTGCTTCTGGCGCTGGCAACAAACTTTCTTGCGGCGTTTTTGCTGGCCTTCACGATTTTCTTTTACGCTGTCGTCTATTCGATGTGGCTCAAGCGCGCGACACCGCAGAACATCGTGATCGGTGGTGCGGCAGGGGCTTTCCCTCCGATGATCGGCTGGGCCGTTGCGACGGGCGGGGTCAGCATCGAAAGCGTCCTTATGTTTGCGCTGATCTTCATGTGGACACCCCCGCATTTCTGGGCGCTGGCGCTGTTTGTGAAATCCGACTACGGCAACGCAGGTGTGCCGATGCTGACCGAAACACACGGGCGGGATACGACGCGCAATCATGTGCTGATTTACACACTGTTGCTGGTGCCTGTGGCGATCGGCCTTGGCTTCACCTCGATTGGCGGGCCGTTTTATCTGGCGGTGGCTGTGTTCTTCAATGCGTGGTTCCTGAAAGGTGCCTACGACATCTGGAAGCGCGATGACGCCGCATGTGAAGCTGACAAGCACAAGGTGGAAATCGCCGTTTTCAAAGTGTCCTTGTACTACCTGTTCGCCCACTTCGGCGCGCTTCTGGTCGAAGCTGCGCTGCGGCTTTACGGCATCGGAGGCTGGTAATGGGCATTCATGTCGAACATGAGCTGCACGAGAGGCGCAAAGGGCGCAACTTTGGCGTCGGGATCATCCTGATGGGCTTTATTGCGATTATCTTCGGCCTGACAGTCGTGAAGGTGCTGCAACTTGGCGATGCCGCCAAATTCGAGAAATTCGACCACGTGGCACGTCCCCAGCTTGTCCCAGAGGAGGGCGCAGAGGAATGAAACTGTTCCCGAACTTGCAAGGCCCCCAACGGACCGTTGCGCAAACGGTTTCGGTTGTTTTCCTGATGGGCGGTCTGGCGTGGGCGTCGGTTCCGTTTTACGACTGGTTCTGCCGTGTCACGGGCTTTGGCGGGGCCACGAACGTGGCCGAAATGGGCAGCGACGTGATCCTTGATGAGACGATCAAGGTCCGCTTTGATGCCTCGCTTGAGCGTGACATGCCATGGACGTTCAAACCCGAAGTGCGTGAGATGGAAATTCGCATCGGCGAAACCGGACTGGCCTTCTACGAGGCGCACAACCCGCTTGATGTGCCGATTGCAGGGCAGGCGTCCTATAACGTCACCCCTTATGAGGCAGGCGCTTTCTTCGACAAGATCGAATGCTTTTGCTTCACCGAGCAAGTGTTGATGCCCGGCGAGACCGTGATGATGCCGGTCAGCTTTTTTGTGGACCCCGCCATCGTGGATGACCGCGAAGGGCAGTATGTCCACACCATCACGCTTAGCTACACTTTCTACCAGATTGATCTGCCCGAAGAAGAAATTCAGGCATCACTGGCCCCGGAAACTTTGACATCGACACCGTCTGACGTCATAGAAACATACTAAAGATCAGCCGATAGGGAACGCACCACATGGCGCATGCAAAGAACCACGATTTTCACATTCTGCCACCATCCATCTGGCCATTCATGGGCGGCGCTGGCGCCTTTATCATGTTGTTTGGCGCGACACTCTGGATGCACGGCTCTGGCCCGTACATCTTCCTTATGGGTCTCGCCGCTGTTCTCTACGTGATGTACGCGTGGTGGGCCGAAGTTGTGCATGAAAGCAATACCGGCGATCACACGCCTGTCGTGCGCATCGGTCTGCGCTATGGCTTCATCATGTTCATCATGTCAGAGGTCATGTTCTTTGCCGCATGGTTCTGGTCGTTCTTCAAGCACACGATCTATCCGATGAACGAATACGCCGGCACGACCTATGTCGCGCCAGAGTTCTATCAGGTTGACGCCTTCCACCTGCCATTGATCAACACGCTTGTGTTGCTTTGCTCCGGCATGGCGGTCACTTGGGCGCACCACGCGCTTGTGCATGAAAACAACCGCAAAGACCTCGAGATGGGTCTGCTGCTGGCGGTGATCCTGGGGGTGCTTTTCACATTCCTGCAGGGCTACGAGTACTGGTATCTGCTGGTGCAGCAGGACTGGACCTTTGGCGGTGACAAGTTCTTCTCGAACTTCTTTATGGCGACAGGTTTTCACGGCTTCCACGTGATCATCGGTACGATCTTCCTGTTCATCTGCTACCTGCGCGCCCGTGCCGGTCACTTTACACCGGAACGCCACGTCGGTTTCGAGGCAGCAGCTTGGTACTGGCACTTCGTTGATGTTGTTTGGCTGTTCCTGTTCTTTGCCGTCTACATCTGGGGCATCTAAAGACACGTCTGACGTAAGGTGGATCATGATCCACCTTACTTGTGAAAACGCGCGGGGGCATACTCGCGCGTTTTGATTTTTCAAGGTTGTCCATGCTGCGCAAAATCCTCTTTCCGTTGATCCTTGGTGTTGCAGGCTGCGGCGTGCTGCTTGGCCTTGGCCTCTGGCAGGTCGAGCGTCTGGCATGGAAAGAGGATATCCTTGCCAGCATCAACGCCCGCCTGAATGCGGCCCCTGCGCCTTTGACGCTTGCCGTTTCGGAAGCGACAGACGAATACACACGCGTCACCCTGACCGGCACTCCAACCGGCGAAGAACTGCACGTTCTGGTGTCCGGCACCGAGGCGGGCACAGGTTACCGCGTGATCTCGAAGGTCGAAACAGACCTCGGGCCCGTACTTGTCGATCAGGGCCTTCTGGCCATCGACAACAAAAGTGCTGCACCGCTGGTGGCACAGATGCAGATCACGGGAACACTGCTTTGGCCCGATGACCAGAACGCCCAGACACCGGCCCCTGATCTGGCGGCCAACATCTGGTTTGCCCGCAACATCGACACAATGTCGGCCGCGCTCGACACGCAGCCATTGATGGTTGTTGCGACCCGCACAACGCCCGCTGATCCCCGCCTGACGCCATTGCCGATAAATACGGCCTCTATCAAGAACGATCACTGGGAATACGCGGTCACATGGTTCTTGCTGGCCGCCGTCTGGGCGATTATGAGCCTTTACCTGATACTGCGCACATTGCGCCCCAAGAAAGCCTGAGTTCGATGCGCTACATCTCTACCCGCGGCACAGCCCCCAGCCTGACATTCGAAGAGGCGATGTTGACGGGCCTTGCCCGTGACGGCGGCCTTTATGTGCCCGAAGAGGTGCCAATGCTGACCTATGCCCAGATCGCGGCAATGGCAGGCAAATCCTACGAAGAGGTCGCGTTCGAAGTGATGCGCCCGTTCATCGGCGACACATTCTCCGACGATGAATTCCGCAAGCTGATCAATCAGGCCTATGCCGGCTTCGGCCACGCGGCCCGCGCGCCGTTGGTGCAACTGGACAGCAATCACTTCCTGCTGGAACTGTTCCACGGCCCGACGCTGGCGTTCAAAGATTTCGCGATGCAATTGATCGGGCAGATGTTTCAGGCGGCCCTGTCCCGCTCCGGTGACCGCGTCACGATTGTGGGGGCAACCTCCGGCGACACAGGTTCAGCCGCGATCGAGGCGTTTCGCGGGCTCAAGGCGGTGGACGTGTTCATCATGTACCCCCATGGCCGCGTGTCAGAGGTCCAGCGCCGCCAGATGACAACCCCGACCGAAGATAACGTGCACGCTTTGGCCGTGGACGGCGATTTCGACGATTGTCAGGCGGCGGTCAAGGATATGTTCAACGACTTCGCCTTCCGTGAAGAGGTCAAGCTGGCGGGTGTGAATTCGATCAACTGGGGGCGCGTACTGGCGCAGGTGGTGTATTACTTCACCGCTGCGGTGTCCTTGGGCGCACCTTACCGCGAGATCAGCTTTACCGTGCCCACAGGCAACTTTGGCGACATCTTCGCGGGCTATATCGCCAAGAAAATGGGCCTGCCCATTGCCGATCTGGTGGTGGCCACGAACCGCAACGACATCCTGCACCGCACATTGCAAACCGGTGCCTACACCAAAGAAGGGGTCGAACCCACGATCAGCCCGTCAATGGATATTCAGGTCAGCTCCAATTTTGAGCGCGCGCTTTTCGATGCCTACGACCGCGACGGGGCGGCTGTGGCGGCCCAGATGGAAGACCTCAAGTCGGGCGGTTTCCAGATCAGTCAGGGCGCCTATCAGATGCTGAAAGAGACGTTCAAGTCGGGCCGAGCCTCCGAAGAAGAAACAAGTGCTGCGATCAAGACGTACCTGACCAACCATGGTGAACTGCTGTGTCCACACACAGCCGTCGGCGTGCACGTGGCAGAGGCGCATCTTGGCACTACGCCCATGGTCACGCTGGCCACAGCGCATCCCGCGAAATTCCCCGACGCGGTCAAAGCGGCCTCCGGTATCGCAGCGCCCCTTCCACCGCGCA
>JBFEQR010000238.1:0-4525 GCA_041549425.1 Yoonia sp.
CGGATTGCGGATCAGGTACGCGAACGCTCTGGTGGCATACCGATCGGATTCAAACTGTCGGCCAATCATATTGAGGATGACATCGACTTTGCACTCGAGGCGAGCGCGGACTACATCATTCTTGATGGACGCGGCGGCGGAACAGGTGCCGCACCGTTGATCTTCCGCGATCATATCTCGGTCCCGACGATCCCGGCATTGGCCCGTGCCCGCGCGCATCTGGATGCGAAGGCCGGACGCGAGGTGACACTTGTTATCACTGGCGGGCTGCGTGTGGCTGAGGATTTCGTCAAAGCCATGGCGCTCGGCGCTGATGCAGTGGCCGTGAGTAATTCGGCGATGCAGGCCGTGGGCTGTATCGCGGCGCGCATGTGCAATTCCAACAACTGCCCTGTCGGGGTCGCGACGCAAAAGCCGGAGCTTCGCAAGCGGCTCGATGTGCAGGTCGGCGCTGAACGGCTGGCGCGGTATTTCGGGGCCAGCGTAGAGCTGATGCAGGTGCTCGCCCGTGCCTGCGGCCACGACAGCCTGTCCAGCTTTACCCCGCGCGACATCACAACATGGAAGCGCGAAATGGCTGATCTGAGCGGCGTCCGTTTTGCGGGCCTTACCAGAAACGCATAGCTGCGCAGGCGTTGCCTGCACTGGTGGGGTGGTAAATGTCAACCCACCTATGGCTGGAAAGGATTGAACCAATGCTTGATACATATGCCATTCGCCAAGACGCCATGCCCGACGAGATGCGGTTTCTTTTGGACCAATACCCCCGCGAAACATGGGACGCACATCCGGGGTTTCGGGAAAAGACCAAGCACTGGCTCGGCGCGCACCGGATGTTCCGCCGTGTGGCAGAGCGCATTCGCCTCGATACCGAATTACTATTGAACAAAGACATGGCGTTAGAGCACTTCGCCCAACGTCTGGCCCGTTACGGTGGTAATCTGGTGGGCAACCTGCATGGGCATCACGGCTGGGAAGATCATAGCTATTTTCCTGAACTGTCGGCTGCGGACCCGCGATTTGATGCAGGGTTGGAAGTGTTGGAACAGGACCATGCTGCCTTGGATAAAGTACTGGATGATTTCACCCGCACTGCAAACCGCTTGATCAAGCTGACAACATTTGACGCCGCTCAAGCTTACGAGGCGGCGGCAAAGGTTCACAAATCCAGTGAAACGATTGAAGATTTCCTCAAGCGCCACCTCAGCGATGAAGAAGAACTTGCGGTGCCTATCATCTTGCACCACCGGCTCAGAGGATGAAGCTGTGTAACAATGGGAAGTGAATTGATCCGGATCAAACACGCGTAGATCCAAAAATGTTTTGGTGCGTTGAGGCGCTGTAACCCAAAACGTGGTAGCCTCAGATCAGTGGGAGAGATAAAATGGAAATATCAAAAGTGACTGAATATGCCCGCGCGCTTTATGAGGCTCATGGTGACAAGGCAGAGGCCGAAGCGGCGATGAAGGCGAAGCAGCACGAAGAGGCTGGCGAAGAAGGAGAGGCTGCCGATTGGAATGCGATCCGTGCAGCAATCCGGGGAATCAGAGGTGCTAATCAGGGTTAGCCTATGCGCTCAAGGTGATTGGACCCTCTGATAGATAGCCAAACGGACTCACCAAGCGGCGTACTGAGATACAAAGCCAAGACAAAGGCCTTGTTTGTACGGATGGTTACCCTGTTCATGCCATCGACACAGGACGTTTGATCCCGCCGGCCATGCGGAGGGGACCTGATCAGTCTCATGCTGATGGCGCGATCCCTCTTTTGACTTTGGTCAACGCAGAAGTGCTTAGGTGCATCTAGATTTGCTCATGTTCAAAGCCACAGGAGCAGTCATGGCCCGACATCGTTTCAAACAGCTGCGCGATCTGGCGAGCGCTTTGCGCCTGCACCTGCATTTTCGGCACCTTGAGCATGGCACAAAAGAATATCTGGTCGTCTATCAGGCAAAACAGTTGAAAAGTGTGGTGCGGCACGCGGTAAAACATTCACGTGCATACGCAAAACTCTGCGAGGGGATCGATGTTTCGGGTGAGTTCACCCTTCAGGATTTGCCATTAACCGACAAGCGCCTGATGATGGATAATTTCGACGACTGGGTAACCGATCCCCGACTACGACTGACCGACATCGAGCAGCAGATCATCGAAGACCCGGACGACCAGTATTATATGGGAGAATACAGGATCGTCGCGACAAGCGGTTCAAGCGGACTGCGCGGGATCTTTATTTATGATCGCCCGGAATGGCAGATCGTCATTGCTGCAGCACTGCGATGGGCCGGAATGTTTGGCATTTCGCCAGCGGGCCTTGGCACAAAGAAGCTTGCTTCGGTCAAGGCTGACAGGGCCATGCATGCAACGTCCCGGCTGGGCCAGAGCATGCAGCTTGGCATGCCGAACCTGTTGATGCTCGATGTTACCAAACCTCTGGGTGAGCTCGTTGAAGAACTGAATGCCTTTCAGCCCAAACTCTTCATGGGCTATGCATCCTTGATCAGTCTTCTCGCGATCGAGCAGATCGAGGGGCGCTTGAAGATCAAGCCGGACATGGTGGCCTGCTTTAGTGAAATGCTCGGGCCGGATCGTGTCAGCCGGGCACAGCAAGCTTGGGGTATCACTCCCTTCAACCACTACGGCGCTGCGGAACAGGTCATGATCGCCGCGGACTGCGACAAGCACATGGGGCTGCATCATTTCGCTGACATGTCACTTGTTGAAATCGTGGATGAGGCTGGCCAGCCGGTACAACCGGGCACGCCAGGGCACAAAATCCTGCTGACCAACCTGCACCGCTACGTGCAGCCGGTCATTCGTTACGAGATCACTGATCTGGTGACCGCTAAATCAGGGCTGTGCGACTGCGGCAGGCCCTTACCTCTTTTCGCGGAGATCGGAGGGCGGACGGAGGATATCTTCTACCTTCCTGCCGCAGAAGGCGGCAAAGTCGCCATTTCGCCCATCTTGATCACGACCTGCGTGATAGAAGAAGCTGACGTCACAGAATACCAGTACCATGTCACGGGAAACCGGCTGCATATGCGCATTGTTGCGCGCAAGGGCGTACCGCAGGGCCAGATTGAAGCGTCTGTCCGCCGCTCGTTGGAAAACGCATTGCGCGCTCAAGGAGCCCGCGACTTCAAGATCGACATTTCTTTCCATGATCACTTCATCCGGACGAACGACACAATGGGTAAGTTGAAGCTGACAGGCGCGCCGGCTTCCCAATAGGCGCTGTGCCAGCAAGGCAGGCCGACCGCGGCAGGCGGACGACGTTGATGACATCAAAATCATTAGCGGTGTGGAACGGGCGCTGACCGATGTCAGCTAAACCAGCCCACAGTTCAAACGCCGATCCGTTACAGCCAGTCATCCAGCAAAAAATGATGATCAGGCTGGTCACAACAACCGCAAGCAGCCGCAGACGGGATGAGACGGAAAACTCGAGGTCTTCCTTTGATCCTACGAAAAACAAGAGCGATACGCCCAATAGAAATGCGGCATAGCTCTGCATGATGACAATTGGTGCAAAAGCAGCGCGATACGCCAATGCACCAAAGATCGCGATCCCTCCCACGCGCGGGGTCAGGTTGACATGCATCGACAGCACGGGACCTGAAAACGGCTGACAGAGGTTCTGCCCAGACAAATCAGTAGCATCAGAGCAGGCGTAACCGCCCGCACTCACTGCGGAGGGTTCATTTTCTGGCGCGGCACTATACGCAGGGCGTCAGGGCGCGCCGAAGCCGCCACCACCGGGGGTTTGCATGACGAAAACATCGCCCGCAGCCAGCTCTGCCTGATCATTGCCTGCAAGCGGCTGGAACGTACCATCGCCGCGCTGCACACCGTTGACACCCACCTGCCCCGGCAAACCGCCGTCGCAGCCATGCGGCGGCACGACACGGTGCGACGACAGAACCGTGACGGTCATGGCCTCGTTGAAACGCAAGCGGCGCACGATCCCGTCACCGCCGCGATGTTTGCCCGCGCCACCGGACCCCCGCCTGATCGAGAATTCATCGACCCGCACGGGAAACCGCATCTCGAGGACTTCGGGATCGGTCATGCGCGTGTTCGTCATATGGCTGTGCACCGCGCTTGTGCCGTCAAAATCAGGCCCCGCGCCGGTGCCCCCGCAAATGGTTTCATAGTTCTGGAACACCTCATTGCCGTAGACAAAATTGTTCATGGTGCCCTGACTGCCCGCAATGACACCCAAAGCGCCATAAAGCGCGTCGGCAATCGCCTGACTGACTTCGGTATTGCCCGAAATCACCGCCGCAGGGGACAGGGGGTTGATCATCGTGCCTTCGGGCACGATCAGGTTCAGCGGCTTCATGCAGCCTTCGTTCATCGGGATGTCGCTGCCCACAAGGGTGCGGAACACATAAAGCACCACCGCACGGCAAATCGCCAGCGGGGCGTTATAGTTCAGCGGCGACTGATCGGACGTGCCGGTGAAATCGATTGTGGCACTACGGCCTGCGCGATCAACCTTGATATCGACAGCAATCTGCGCC
>JBFEQR010000239.1:0-4518 GCA_041549425.1 Yoonia sp.
GTGTATGGATATCGCTATGCGCGTCCAGCCAGAGCGCAAAGAAGGGCCGCCCCTGTGCTGCCGCATGGGCTGCCATTCCTGCGACGCTTCCTGCGGCAAGGGCGTGATCGCCGCCCATAAAGATGGGCATACCCCGCGGGGCGGCCTCTAGTGCGGCGGCCATCAGGGTATGTGTCCAGCCGACGTTCTCGGCCAGCGCATGGACCTGCGGATTTTTCGGGGCAGGGACGCGCACCTCCTGCGGGGCCAGATTGCCGATATCCTCGACAGTGTAACCCAGTTCGGTAATGGCCTCTGCGATGCCGGCGGTGCGATAGGCGTCAGGACCCATCAGACAACCGCGGCGACGTTTGCCACAGTCGACAGGCGCGCCGATAAGGATGCAATGTTTTTGTGTCATGCCCGCAGTATTGCCCGAAAGCGGGGGTGGGATTAGCCCTCAAATTGTGCAAAATGGGTTTAGATATATCGAAATGGACAATTGTGATGGACAAAACGGATGGTCACCTGATCGCCGCACTCAAGCGCAACGGGCGCGCGTCATTGTCCGAACTCGCAGCAGAGCTTGGCGTGACCCGCGCCACGGTGCGCGTGCGTATCGACAAACTGGTGCAAGGCGGTGAAATCGCAGGGTTCACGGTGCTCACACGGTCTGACGTGCGCCCCAATGCCGTGCGCGGGTTGATGATGCTGGAAATTGCCGGACGCGGGGCCGAAAAGACCATGAAGCAACTGCAACGCATGCCGCAGGTGCAAGCGGTTCATTCGACCAATGGCACGTGGGACCTGATCGCCGAAATCGGGACCGAAACGCTAGAGCAGTTTGACTACATTCTCTTTGCCATCAGACGGCTGGACGGGGTCACCCGTTCCGAGACGAACCTGCTGTTGTCGACCCGCCGCTAAGCCGCAGCGCGATGATCCAACCGATGACCAGCACGAAAGAAAACAGCGCGTTCCAGCTTGCCATGGACAAGGTGAACAGCTCCCAACTGACCTGATCGCACTGGATCACCCGCGGCCCCGTGATGGCCAAAAGATCGGCCCCGCTCAAACCTTCAAGGCCACCGTTGCCGGTGCAGGTGCTTGGCCCTTCCCACCAGTCGCGTTCAACGCCCGTATGATAGACCCCGATCGCACTTGTCATCGCGGCTGCCAAAGCGCCGAGCGCAGGCAGAAAACGCCCCCCGAAACGCAGGGCCAACAGGCCAATCGCGATCGCGGCAAAATGCGGCCAGCGTTGCCACAGGCACATCGCACAAGGTGGATACCCCAGCGCCTGAAACATATAGGCCCCCGCCAGCAACGCCGCTGAACCACCGGCAGAAAGCGCCACCCAGATATTGCGTGTCATATCAAACCTATCAAAGCAAAGCCTGCGATCAACAAGACGCAGAACACGATAAAGACCAGCCCCAGACGCCGCTCGATGAAATCACGGATCGGGGCCCCAAATTTCCACAATAGCGCCGCCACAAGGAAAAACCGCAGGGCGCGCGCGAAAATTGAGGAAACGATAAAGACGGGCAAAGACAACCCTGTCACGCCGGATGCAATTGTAATCACCTTGAACGGCAGGAACGTCACACCCGCAACCACGACCGCCCACGCACCATAGGCATTAAACACGGCGGCCATCTCTGCAAAACTGGCATCCTTGCCATAGAATTCAAGAATAGGCTGGCCGATTGAGTCCATCAGCACAGCCCCGATGAAATACCCGAACAGCCCCCCCATGACAGAGGCCACAGTCGCCACCGCTGCGATTACAAAAGCGCGTGACGGACGGGCGATAATCATCGGGATCATCAGAACATCTGGCGGGATCGGAAAGAATGAGGATTCCACAAAGGCAACAATCGCCAGCGCCCACAAGGCGTGGGGCGATTGCGCAAGCGAAATGGTCCAGTTGTAAAGTGCGCGAAGCATGATGTGCCTTGTTTTGCCATGTCTTAGGCCATGCCCGGCACCTGCGGTCAAGGGGCGTTGGGCGCTGTTGGTGCACCCGCAGGGTGGCTTTCGTCGGGGGTTGGCATGGCTTGCGCGAAAACACGATTGACGCCACCTTTTCCCCGCTTTAGGAGATGCGCAGATGCCGATGTGGCGGAATGGTAGACGCAGGGGATTCAAAATCCCCCGATGGCAACATCGTGAGAGTTCGAGTCTCTCCATCGGCACCACAACATAAATCCAGCTAAGTGAATGATTGTGTTGTGGTGCCAAACGGCCTGTCCGGTTGTACGTTCTTGGCCTGTCCCTTCGTATATGTCTGCCACGCGTGCGGCTTGCAAATCTGACGCAATCTTGGGATAGGCAAATGATGCGCGGCTGATGTCCGTGACGTAATGTTAAGTTGTTTGGTATTGGATTTGTCTGTTAATAATTTCCGCAAAGCAGGGTATTGTGGCGCGGGGCCTAGAGAGTTGAAGAGTATGTATTACAAATCCGGCGGTTTGTCGTGAAGCGCCCCAAGGCAAAAGTTCCTGTTTTAGATGCAGGCAATGACCATATGACACAGATCGACCTGACGGCGTTGGGTATCAGATCGGTCCACCCTGATCCGGCCGCCGCCCCCGAGGGCGGTCATGTCACGCTGCTGGACAACACGCACCTGAACCTGTCTGTGGTCGAGCGTCTGATCCCCTGTTTCACGCCCGGCACCGCAATTGCCACCCCGCGCGGCGAAGTTCAGGTCGAGAGTTTGCAGGTGGGGGATCGGGTGATCACCCGCGATAACGGGTTTCAGCGGATTGAGTGGATTGGCAAAAAGCGCCTTGATCACCTGCAATTGAAGACCTTGAAGGGCTTGCGACCGATCAAGATCCGTGCCGGTGCCTTGGGACCGAATGTGCCCGATCGCGATATGCTTGTTTCGCCCGCGCACCGGATGTTGATTGTCTCGGATGTCGCGCAGCTACATTTCGGCCAGTCCGAAATTCTGGTCGCGGCCAAAGATATGTGCGACATCGACGGGGTGTCCGTCGCGGATGTGGCCTATGTGACCTACATCCACTTTTTGTGCAGCAACCACGAAATCGTTCTATCCGATGGCACCTGGAGCGAAAGCTTCCAACCCGGTGATTATTCGATGAAGGGCCTCGACGAGGACCAGCGCGAAGAATTGTTTGCCCTGTTTCCTGATCTTGCCACCAAAGAAGGCGTGAAAGCCTATCGCGCGGCCCGCGCCACGCTCAATAAGAAAGAGGCGGCGCTTATTTTCCGCAAATAGTGGCGCGCCATGCCGCCCAATCCTCTGGGGTGTCCAGATCAAGGCGGGCGCGTTGATCGGGTAAAGGCACCAGTTTGATGCGATCGCGCATTGATCGCATGATCGTATCCGCACCGTGATCCCCTTTGAGATGTTCAAACGACGGTCGCAGACTGCGCGCGAAAAGGACCGGATGACCGGGTTTGCCGTTTTCGGTGGCACCGCGCCAGACCAGATAATCGGGATGGGTGTCGCGGGCGGCCATCACAGCCAGAAGATCGGCGGTCGTCAGTGCGACCAGATCGCCCAGCACGATCATCAGATCTCGTTCGGCGGGCAGATGTCGCACCGCAGCCCGCAAGGTGCCCGACATGCCCTCGGCGGCCTCTGGCACCACAATCGGGGTTGCGGGCAAATCGGCAAAGCTGGCCTGCCGCGTTGCCATATCGGGGGCTACTGCCACAAATACAGGCGCGCCGGTGGCCAATCCCATATCAACCTGCCTGCGCAAAAGCGGCACACCACCGACCTGTTCCAACAGCTTGTCACGCCCGCGCATACGCGTGGACTGACCCGCGGCAAGGATCAGGATTGCCGTCATCCGCGCATTGCCGCACCGTCGGGGTCAAACAGCGGGGTGACGATCCGTCTGGCTTTGCGTAGCTGGCCCATGATTTCGATCTCGACCTCCATATCGTCGGTAACATCGGCGCGGGGCACCAGCGCAAGGGCAATTGACTTGCCCGTATGATGCGCAAAACCGCCCGAAGTGCAAAACCCCTTGACCTCACAGCCGATGAACACGGGTTCATAGGCAACGACATCGGCGTCATCGGCATCGACCTCAAAGGCGACCGACATGCGGGCAGGGGGATTGGCGCGCTCTGCCTCGGCGGCGGCGCGTCCGATGAAATCGGCGTTCTTCTTGAAGCTGATAAAACGGTCCATGCCGGTTTCCGCGGGTGTGTAATCTGGCGAAAACTCCGACAGCCACGAGCCAAAGAACTTGTCCAGCCGCAGCGACATCATCGCCCGCATCCCGAAGGGTGTGATCCCCATCGGCTGACCCGCTTGCCACAAGGTCCACCACAACTGCCGCTGATCCATGGGGTCGCAGTAAATCTCATACCCCAGATCACCGGTATAGCTGACGCGCTGCACGATGCAGGCGACCTGACCGACAGTCATGCGGCGCACGTCCATGAACTTCATGCTGGCCGCATCTTCGCGGGTGCAGGCACACAGCAGGTCGCGCGCACGTGGGCCTGCAATCTGAAAGCCGGTTCTGGGATCAGAGATGTTTTCGACAC
>JBFEQR010000240.1:0-4512 GCA_041549425.1 Yoonia sp.
CGTCCATCGTATGTGTGCGGCCGATCTTGATGATATCGTTGAATTCCTGCTGCTTTTGCTCAAGCGCGGCGTGCAGTTTTGCCAGACCCGGCAACAGAACGTTATGGGCTGTCATTGCCACGGCAATGTGCATTGCGGTGGGGAAGGTGTCGTTCGACGACTGACCCATGTTGCAGTGATCATTGGGGTGAACGGGGTGTTTCGACCCGATCGTGCCGCCCAGTATTTCGATCGCGCGGTTCGAGATCACCTCGTTGGCGTTCATGTTCGACTGTGTACCCGATCCAGTCTGCCAGACAACCAGCGGAAAGTGATCGTCAAGCTTGCCTGTAACCACCTCTGACGCGGCGGCGATAATCGCATCAGCCAGCGTAGCATCCAGCTTGCCGCGCTCTTTGTTGGCCATTGCACAGGCCTGTTTGATCACGCCCAGACCGCGCACGATGGCGACGGGCTGCTTTTCCCATCCAATAGGGAAATTCATGATCGAGCGTTGCGTCTGCGCCCCCCAATACCGGTCTGCGGGGACCTCAAGCGGGCCAAAGCTGTCGGTTTCTGTGCGTGTGTCGGTCATGGTTTTGCCCTTCGTCAAAATGTCCATTGACCTATAGGCAGCAGGGGAACGCTGCGCAACATCCCATCCGACCAAAGCGACGCTTTGGCTCGTGAAAACAGCAATTTGGGGTTGTTGGACTTATTTGCGGAACTGGTCGAGGCTGACGACTTCGGCCTCATGCGGGCCGCTTTCCTTGTCGTCTTCGGGTTCGGCCATTTCGTGCATCGGGGCTTCTTCCACATCGCTCTCCGGGTCTTCGCTGTCGTCGCTTTGGGTCTCAAAGCGCAGCCCGAATTCTACCGAAGGGTCCACAAAGGTCTGGATCGCGTCGTAAGGAATATAAAGCGTTTCGGGATTGTCCCCGAAGTTCAGCGTGATGGTAAAGCCTTCGTCGGTGACCTCCAGATCGGCGAACCAGTGCTGGATCACAACGGTCATTTCACCGGGGTACCGGTCGGACAGCCAATCGGCGATTTCGACATCGGGGTGCATGGTGTCGAAGGTAATGAAGAAATGATGCTCGCCGGGCAGGCCGTTTTTCTGCACATCGGTCAACACCTCTTGGATCAGGCCGCGCATGGCGCGATGCATCAGATTTCCATAGTCTATGGTGCTGGTCACGGGCGCAGCCCTCCTTGCGGTTCTGGTGTTAGCATAGGGGATTCGTAAGTGGTGAAAAGGGGGGATGGCTAGATCAGGGTGGCTCCAAGGCTCAGGCAGGCGCAGCTGGCCAGAACCAAGGGCAGTGACCACCCCCGCCAGACCAGCAAAATGGCGGCCACAGCCGCCAGCACGACGGCCAAGGCGTTCAGCGTGTGCAGCTGGGGGGTGATGCTGTTCACAGGCCCCCATGAGAAGGCTTGTACGCTTGCGAAGAGCACATGCAGCGCAAACCAAAGCGACAGATTGGCAATCACGCCCACAACCGCCGCCGTGATCGCCGCCAAAGCGGCCTGCAGACGCGGCCTGCCATCCAGCCAGTCGATCAAAGGGGCACCTGCAAAAATCCAGATAAAACAGGGTACGAATGTCACCCAAAGGCTTAACGCGCCCGCGGCAAACGCCATAGCAAGCCCGCCCTGCGCCATGCCTGCGATCATCGCCACAAATTGCGTCACAAGGATCAGCGGCCCCGGCGTGGTTTCCGCCAATCCCAAAGCATCCATCATTTGCGCAGTGCTGAGCCACCCGTAGGATACAACAACCTCTTGGGTCATATACGCCAACACCGCGTAGGCCCCGCCAAAGGTGACAACGGCCAAGGTCGAAAAGAACTGGCCGATGTCCATCAGAAATGCGCTGTCGTAAACCGCGACAAGGGCGATCGGCGCCCCCCAAAGAACACCCCCGAAGATCAGGGTGGCCACGCTGCGCCGGACGCTGCCAGTCGAAGGGGCAGGTGGTGTGTCGGTGGCAACAGCACCCAGCGCTCCGATGATTGCCGCGATCAGGATGATCAGGGGGAATGGCAGGGCAAAAAAGAACAGTCCTGCAAACGCGGCAAAGGCGATCCACCAGTGGCGGCGCGTTATCAGCGCCTTGCGCGCGATCTTGAGCAATGCGGCGATGACGATGACCACAACGGTGGCTTTCACACCCAAAAACAAGGCCTGCACCACCGGCAGTCCGCCGTAAGCCCCGTAAGCCAAGGCCAGCACCGTTACCACAACAGCCCCCGGCAACACGAACAAGCCGCCCGCGATCAACCCGCCTACAATACCGGCACGTTTCCACCCCGCATAGGTTGCCAGTTGCATCGCCTCTGGTCCGGGCAACAACATGCAAAAGGACAGGGCGCGCAGAAACTGCGCCTCGCTCAGCCAGCAGCGTTTTTCAACCAACTCTTGATGCATCAACGCAATTTGGGCTGCAGGGCCGCCAAAGGACAGCAACCCGATCCGCCCGAAGACCATGACAAGCTCAGACGTCACAGGTCACCCGAAAATGCGGCTCAACTCGCGCAGGATCTTCTTGCGGAGTGTTTGGGGGTATTCGCGATGAGTGCGGGCGGTCATGACAAAGCCGTTGCGGGTAATGACGGCGCCGCGGTAAAAGTTTGTGATGGCAAGGCCAAGGGATTCAATCGCGATGGCGTTGATCGTCACGCCCTGACGCTCTGCCCTGTTGCGGGCCTCGCGCACCTCGGTGCCTGCGTTTGGTGTACCATCGCCCGATATGTCGATCACACGCCGTTTGCACTGCGCCACATCGTCGAACATGCGCAGTGCGAAATGGATCGCTTCGGCCGGTGCCGTGTCTGACAGCACAAAGGCGCGTTCCAGCGCGCGCGCCTGCTGTGACAGCGCCTGCACGTCCAGTACCGTGCGGATGCGGGTCCACGGGATCGAAATTTCTTGCTTGTCAGTGCCGGACCATTGAACGACGGCAAGCGCGGCATCGCCTGACACCAGCGTGTCAATGATTTCAGGGTCTTGGAGGGCGTCAGCCAGACCATGTGTCTGCAAGCGGAACTCTGACGGGTCAACAGAGTTCGACACGTCAATGGTCAGGATCAAGGCGGTTTCACAGGCCGGCAGGGTGACTGGCGCAAAGGCAAGACAGGCTGTGAATGCAATGCGGCGCAACATCATGGCCCAAGACTGCGCAGAGCCTTGATGCAATGCAAGCGATAAGAGGTTCATAGAAGGGGGAGGAAATGCAGGTTTCTGTTGCCAGGTACCTGCGAACCCCGCCCAAGGTCGCAAAACCTTAGGAGTTAAGTTTCGATATTACGCACAGCTTACGCTGCGAGTGCCATCGGTGCTTTGTTGTCATTTGCAACTAGCTTTTTTGAACCGATAACGGTGGTATCTCACCGGGACAAAGCATACCCCTTTAGACGTTCGTCGATCCTATTTCGGCCCCATGATCCCCAAATGAAGGATTTTTGGTGGAGCCGCCGGGTACCGCCCCCGGGTCCGATCCGCTTATTACGAGCGCGTTTATGTCCATAGTCCCGAAGGACAGTGCAGATATAGGTCTGTGCGCCTCGCATCGCAAGGGGGGTGTCGGGATTGTACAGAAACTGTCAATATCACGAGCGAAAGCTGTACGTACAAAGTGAAACCCCATGTGCAATCTTTATTCCATGACGTCCAGCCAGTCGGCCATCAGTGATCTGGTCAAGATCTGGCGTGACGATACCGGAAACCTGCCGCCGCTGACTGCCATTTACCCCGACAACTTTGCGCCGGTGGTGACCCAAGAAGAAGGCGGGCGCGTCCTGCGCATGATGCGCTGGGGGATGCCGTCGCCTGCGTTTGTGCTGAAAGGCAAAAAGACCGACAAAGGGGTCATCAATGTGCGCAACACCACCTCGCCCCATTGGCGGCGCTGGTTGGGGCCTGCGCATCGCTGTGTCGTGCCTTTCACCAGTTTTGCCGAGTATGAACGCACCGAAGGCGCGCGTCCGCGCACAGTGTGGTTCGGACCGACGGGCGCGCAACGGGTTTTGTTCTTTGCGGGCATCTGGACGGAATGGACGTCGGTGCGCACCCTGAAGGAAGGCGAGACGACAAATGATCTCTTTGCGTTTCTGACCGTGGAGCCGAACGCCGTGGTGGCCCCCATCCACCCCAAGGCGATGCCTGTAATTCTGCGCAGCCCCGAGGCCGTGACCCATTGGTTGACCGCAGAGACGCAGGATGCGCTGAAACTGCAGCGCCCGTTTGCCGATGACGGGATCGCGGTGATCGAAGAACCGGTCTAGGCGCGGGGCGCTTACGACGCCAGATTAAGCAGCACGGCGAACACGCCCACGGCCGCTTCGACCGCAAAGAACACCCACTTCTTGCGCGACGTGCCGTCCATAATCAGTGACGTCAGACGCCCCGTCGCGGCACCGCACCAGCAAAAGCCCAGCATCATATAGGCCTCTGGCGTGCCCAAGATCAGCGCTCCCACCCCCATGCCCACAAACAGCGCCCCGGCAGAGGCGCGGATTTCCGACATGCCCA
>JBFEQR010000241.1:0-4512 GCA_041549425.1 Yoonia sp.
ATACCACCGGCATCACGCTGCGCACGCGCGGCAACGGCGCCACCTACTATATCCACCTGCGCCCCAAGACATCGCGGCGGCCATGACAATTCTATCAAGCGGCGTTTAAGGCGGCCGAAGACTGGCAAACCGTGACCTTGCCGTGGGACGCCTTCAGCGGCCAAGGCGGACTAACGACCGGTTTCACGCCCGCAGACATCGGCAGCATCGGGATCGTGGCCTATGGCACGGATTATGAGGCCGCACTTGACGTGGACTGGATCGGAACGTCGGGTGATTAGGTGTATTGCGAAAATCCGCGCACTACCGTCACGCAAACTGTTCGCGAATAAGCCGCTCTTCCAGCCCATGCCCGGGATCAAACAAGATCCGGTGGCGCACGCTGGGTTCTGATCTGATCTCGACACTCACCACATCGCGCACTGACCCCGCCGCACCGTCGGCATCGGCCATCACGGGGCGTTTGGCGGGGTTGATGACGTCAAAACGCACCACGGCATTCATCGGCAGCAAAGCCCCCCGCCAACGGCGCGGACGGAACGCGGCCATGGCCGTCAGCGCAAGCACATCCGACCCGATCGGCAGGATCGGCCCGTGCGCGGAATAGTTATAGGCCGTCGATCCCGCAGGGGTGGCGACCAGCGCGCCATCGCAAACCAGCTCTTCCATGCGCGTTTTGCCATCCACCGTAATACGCAATTTCGCCGCCTGCGGACCAGAGCGCAGCAGGCTGACCTCATTGATCGCCAGCGCCTCGTGCATGGCGCCATCGACTGTCAGGGCGGTCATGGCAAGAGGGTGGATCACCTCTTCTTCGGCCTCATCCAGACGCTTGGACAGATCTTTTTCATGAAACGCGTTCATCAGGAACCCGACGGTGCCCCTGTTCATCCCGTAAACCGGCACGTCCAGACCTTGGGTGGCATGCAATGTCTCAAGCATGAAACCGTCGCCCCCAAGGGCCACAATCACATCCGCCTCTTCGCGGGACACATTGCCATAGGCCTGCGACAAGCTGCGCAAAGCGGTCTGGGCAATCGGCACCGGACTTGCGGCAAAGGCGATTTTGGGGCGGGGCATGGTACGATTTTCCTTAACTTTCCTCAAGTTGTGCGGTGATCGGGTCCGAAACGCAAGGCGCAGATGGGAAACTGCTTTTACCGCGTGCATAAAGATCATGGTCGTTTTGATACTTTAGTGCATCGCATTCCTGCGCTATGAGGGCGGCAACGACAACTTTTGCCACTTGGCCCAAGGGGAATACACCAATGAATGTCACAGTCCGCGACACCGGCTTTTTCACCGAGAAACTCGAAACACGCGATCCAGCGATCCATGCGGCAATGCAGGCCGAACTGGGCCGCCAGCGCAAAGAGATCGAGCTGATCGCATCCGAAAACATTGTCTCTGCGGCCGTTATGGAAGCCCAAGGCAGCGTGATGACCAACAAATACGCCGAAGGTTATCCTGGACGGCGCTACTATGGCGGTTGCCAGCATGTGGACGTGGCCGAAAACCTTGCCATTGAACGCGCCTGCCAGATGTTCAACTGCGGTTTTGCCAACGTACAGCCGAACTCCGGCAGCCAGGCCAATCAGGGTGTGTTTCAGGCGCTTTTGCAGCCCGGCGACACCATCCTTGGCATGTCACTGGACGCGGGCGGTCACCTGACCCACGGTGCCAAGCCGAACCAGTCCGGCAAATGGTTCAACGCCGTGCAATACGGCGTGCGCAAACAAGACAGCATGCTGGACTATGACGAGGTCGCGCGCCTTGCCGCAGAACACCAGCCCAAGATGATCATCGCAGGTGGTTCGGCCATTCCGCGCATCATCGATTTCGCAAAAATGCGCGAGATTGCGGATAGCGTCGGTGCCTATCTTCTGGTCGACATGGCGCACTTTGCAGGGCTTGTTGCGGCAGGCCTCTACCCCTCGCCCTTCCCTCATGCGCATGTGGCGACGACAACGACGCACAAAACCCTGCGCGGGCCCCGCGGCGGCATGATCCTGACCGACGACGAGACAATTGCAAAGAAATGCAATTCCGCCATCTTCCCCGGCATTCAGGGTGGCCCGCTGATGCATGTGATCGCAGGCAAGGCCGTGGCCTTTGGCGAAGCCCTGCGCCCCGAATTCAAAGCCTATCAGGAACAGGTCATCAAAAACGCACAAGCGCTGGCCGATCAGTTGATGAAAGGCGGGCTCGATATCGTGACAGGCGGAACCGACACCCACGTCATGTTGGTTGACCTGCGGCCCAAAGGCGTCAAAGGCAACGCCACCGAAAAGGCGCTGGAGCGCGCGCATATCACCTGCAACAAAAACGGCATCCCCTTCGACCCCGAAAAGCCGATGGTCACATCGGGCATCCGCCTTGGCTCACCCGCAGGCACGACACGCGGCTTCGGCGAGGCAGAGTTCCGCCAGATTGCCGACTGGATCGTAGAAGTGACCGAAGGCCTTGCCGCCAACGGCGAAGAGGGCAACGGCGCGGTCGAAGAAAAAGTACGCAAGGAAGTGGAAGCCATGTGCGACCTCTTCCCGATCTACCCGAACCTCTGAGACATTTAAAAAGAACGGCCCGCGCGATGATGCGGGCCGGACTTGCCTTATCATCTTGCCCTGAAAACTCCCGCCGGAGGCACCGGACACGCGCCAGATGCGCGACGCGTGCGTGATTACACGAACCCGCGCAAGGCAAGCACGGCAATCACCAGACACCCCGTCACCAAAAGCGCCAAAGCAATCGACGCCACGATCTGCAATGCCATGTCGCGGCGCTTTGCGCCGATATCGACGGTGTCCAGATACTGTAGAATATGGCGGTGGGCGGCCTGCGCGCGGCGCATGTCGACCTGACGCACGAGCTTGGGGCTAGCCGCCAGCGCCAAAGCCTCGACCAGCACGGCCCCGTCACGCCGGACCCCGCGCGGCAGGCGACGGCCCGCCTTGCGCAATTGCGCCGCAAGCGACCGGCCCCGCACGCGCAACTGCACGCGCAACGCTTCTCGGACCTCATCCACCATTTTATCAAGGGTCAATGCCATGCCGCTGCGATTAAGTGGTCACGACAAATTGCTCAATCCCTCTGGTCCTTCGCGGCGCATAAGGCTAGCAACAGATGCATGTTGAACACGGTACGATATGACGGACCACAGGGCACGCCTTTGCTGATCGCGCATGGGCTGTTCGGATCGGCGCGCAACTGGGGTGTGATCGCCAAGCGGCTATCGGCCACACGACCCGTGATCACGGTGGACATGCGCAACCACGGGGAAAGCCCGTGGTTTGACAGCCACAGCTACACCGATATGGCCGCCGATCTGGCGCAGGTCATGGACGGGCCGATGGATGTTCTGGGGCATTCGATGGGGGGCAAGGCGGCGATGGTGCTGGCCTTGCAAAGCCCTGCGCTGGTGCAACGGCTGATCGTGGCAGACATCGCGCCGGTGACATACACACACTCGCAAAACGGGCCGATCACGGCGATGCGGCAGGTTGATCTGGCGCAAATCACATCGCGCAGCGACGCCAAGGCGCAACTGGGCGCGCAAGAACCCGGCGTGGCTGATTTTCTGCTGCAAAGCCTTGATATGAAAGCCCGCCAATGGCGGCTGAACCTTGATGTGCTGGCCGCCGAGATGGACAAGATCATCGGCTTCCCCGATATCGCGGGGCGTTTTGACGGGCCGACACTGTTCCTGTCGGGCGGGGCATCGGACTATGTGCAAATGGACGCCCGCCCGATTATCAAAGATCTCTTTCCGGCCGCCAAATTCGCCAAAATCCCCGGCGCGGGGCATTGGGTGCACGCCGAAAAACCCCGCGAATTCGAAGCCGCCGTGGCCGCGTTTCTGGCCTGACCACCATCAGGCTTGCCGCAACACCGCCGCCCCGTTATCTAGAATGCAAACAACCCACAAAAAGAGGTCCAACATGATCCGCATCGCCCTTATCCTCGCCGTTCTTGGCCTGACTGCCTGCGAAACTACCAAAGGTCTGGGACGCGACATTTCCGCCGCTGGCGAAGCGGTCGACAAGGCGCTCTAGGACGCGCTACTTGCGTTTGACGAAGGCGGTCAGGATCACGATCCGCTGACCTTCGACGCGGCCTTCGATATGGGCGGGGTTGTCGGGCACCAGCGCGATCCCCCGCACCGCCGTGCCGCGCTTGGCGGTGAAACCCGCGCCCTTGACGGGCAAATCCTTGATCAACACAACCGTGTCACCGGCGTGCAGCGGCGCGCCGTGGGCATCCTTATGCGCAGTGACAGCGGCCACATTATCGGCCCAGGCCTGCGTGTCATCATCCAGATAAAGCTGATCCAACAAGTCTTGCGCCCAAGGCGTTTGCAGCTTGGCCAAGGTGCGCGCGGCCAGCACCTGAACGGCGGGGTCCTCTGACCACATCGCAGAGGCCAGCGGGCGAAAATGATCCCCCTCAGGCGCGTCAAGCGCATCGGTGCAAGTCGCACAAAGATCAACAATAGCATCAGCCGGCCGACCGGAG
>JBFEQR010000242.1:0-4510 GCA_041549425.1 Yoonia sp.
ATGGTCAAGTCGAAATCGCCTTCGGCGCCGATCTCGGGATTGAACACGCAGCTGCCATGCGAAAACACCTCGATGGGGCGTTCACCGGCGATCCAGCACATCAGATCGATGTCGTGGATTGTGGCATCGACAAAATAACCACCCGAGGCGCGGACATACTCCATCGGAGGCGGCGCAGGCTCTCGGCTAGTGCTCATCAGTATGTTCAGTCTGCCGATTTCGCCATCTGCAACGGCCTGCCGGAGCGCACTATTGTCAGGATCAAAGCGGCGGTTGAAACCCAGCATGAATGGCACGGGATGAGCATCCAGCATGGTCAGGCACTGATCGACACGTTCAAGCGTTTGGTCGAGGGGTTTTTCGCAATAAATCGGCTTGCCCGCTTTTGCGGCGGCGATAATGTATTCGACGTGGGTGTTCGTGGGGGTCGCAATGACAACCGCGTCGACCGCCGGGTCGGCCAGTACCCGGTCCAGATCGTCCATCGGTCGACCGCCGTATTCTTGCGATACTTTCTGCGCAGAGGCGATGCGTGGATTAAAGATAACTTCCAGCGTCAAACCGGGGTGCGCATTGATTTTAGGGCCATAGACATGTGCCATGCGCCCCGTGCCCATCAGGGCGATGCCAAGTTTGGTCACTTGTGGTCCTCCAGAATGATCGCCGCACCTTTTTCACCGATCATAATCGAGGCGGCGTTGGTATTGCCCGTAACAATCCGCGGCATGATCGAGGCGTCGATGACACGAAGCCCTTCGATACCATGAACGCGCAGCCTCGGATCGACGACTGCGTCCGGACCCGTGCCCATTGCGCAGGTGCCAACCGGATGAAGAAGCGACAGACCGGACTGCCGGCAATAGGCCATTAACTCGTCATCACTTTGCACATCTTTTCCTGGCGAAATCTCGTATTCGACGTGCTTGGACATCGGTGCCGTTTCCGCAATCTTGCGGCCAAACCGCAACCCCGCAATTGCGGCCCGTTGATCGGCTTCATCCGCGAAGAAATTGAACTGGATGGCAGGTTGGTCGGTTGGCTTTGGCCCCTTGATCTTGACCGACCCCCGCGAATTGGGGCGCATGTGTTCGGCCAGAATTGTGAAACCCGAGAACGGATGAGGCTTTAGCTGCTCGTTCGTACACCAAGCCATGAAGGTGACCATCATATCCGGTCGGTCAATGTCAGGCCCCGAGCGAATAAAGCTGTTTGAATAATTGCCGTTATCGGCAAACGGGCCCGTCCGAAACAGGGCGTAGCGCAGCAATTGAAACCCGCCCTTGATCTTGCTGTTATACAGGTCATTGACCGTGCTCGCTCCCTTGGAGCGGTACTCGGCCCCGATCCCGAAATGGTCCTGCAGGTTTTCGCCCACGCCGGGAAGGTCGTGCTGCACGGAAATACCATGTTTTTGCAGTTCTGCGGCGGGGCCTACCCCCGACAACTGCAATAGTTGCGGCGAATTGAAGGTGCCGCCTGAAAGGATGATCTCGCGCCGTGCCGTGGCTTTGTGCGCGCCGGATCTGTCTGACCACGCCACTCCGGTGGCGCGCTTGTTTTCAATGATCACCCGCGCAACCATTGCGTTCAGGCGCAGGTCGATATTTTTTCTTGCGGCCCCACGCAGATAGCCAGCAGCCGTGCTCCAGCGCCGCCCGTTCTTGGTTGTTGTCTGAACATAGCCTGTGCCCTCTTGCTGCGGGCCGTTGAAATCATCGTTGCGCGGCAATCCGAGTGCTGCAGATGCGTCGTGAAAAGCCTCGCCGAGCGAGTGTTTTTCGCGGATATCGGACACAGCAACAGGTCCGCCAGACCCATGGAACGCATCCGCGCCCCGCTCCTGATCTTCGCAGGATTTGAAGTAAGGCAAGACATCGTCCCACCCCCAACCGGTACAGCCCGCGTCCCGCCAGCCGTCAAAATCCTCTGGCTGACCGCGCATGTAGATCATGCCATTGATCGCGCCAGTACCACCCAGCACCTTGCCGCGTGGCTGGAACAGGCGACGGTCGTTCAGGTGCGGCTCCGGTTCGCTTTCATAGCACCAGTTCACCGATTTGTTCGCGTAGAGCATCGAATAGCCAAGAGGAATATGGATAAACGGATTGCGATCCTTGCCACCCGCCTCGAGCAGCAAAACAGACATGCCTTTTTCAGCCAAGCGGCCGGCGACGGCGCATCCTGCGGACCCGGCACCCACTACAATGAAATCGTATTCCTTGTCCGCCATTGCACACCTCCCTCGTGGAATGGGGAAAGCCTGTCGAAACATGTAGGGCTGCGGAATGGGCAAAATATCAGATTTGGACATTTATGGCCTCGTATCAGCCAACAATGCCCGTACAGTAGGGAAAGACTTGGAGTAAAAACATGACACGGGAGGAGTTGCTGCGGATTCTGACGTTCGTCGATACGACGCGTCAACTGTCGGAAAAGCGCACCGACCTTGCCGCTGTCGACGCCCGTTGGAACATCATTTCTTACGCAATGCGCCGTCATCTTGAGGGCAAGTTGCTGACAATGACCTCTGCCGCCAGCGCAGCGGACGTGCCCTATGGCACGGCCATGCGTCGTCTTGGTGAGCTGATTGACGCCGGTTATCTGATCAAGCGAGCCAAGTCCAAAACAGGCAAATCCTTCTCTTTGCACCCGTCGCGTAAGATGATCGAAGAAGTGGAAAGCTTTGCCTTGCAGCTAAAGGCGACCGTGGGCGCAACCTTTGGCTTCACCACCGACGGCGGCTCGATCGAGGACTTCTACTTTGGCGGCTATTACATGGCGTCACGTATATTGCCCTACCCGAACGCCATGCGTGTCGGGGTCGGCTATGATCACAAGATACGCATTCTCAGCCCCGCCGACCCGACTTTCAAGACGCTGAGCGACTTTTCATCCAATCTTGACGAGATGTGCGGCACCAACGTCGAGATCGTCAATCTGGCGCTGGATGATTTGCATCAGGAGATCATGGCGAATGCGGGACGCGCCAACTCGAGTTACGATTTGGTCGCGATTGATCTGCCTTGGGTCGGCCAACTTGCCGAAGAGCAGGTGATCACCCCGTTGAACTCTTTCATGCAGACGGATCGGTATAATCCTTCGGACTTTCATAGCGGACCCTATAAGGGCTCCGCATGGCATGGCATGCAATACGGCCTGCCCATTCAGCCGACGGCCGAGTTGCTGTTTTGCCGTCAGGACCTGTTCGACGAGGCCGGTCTCAGCATTCCCAAAACAACGGATGATGTCCTCTTTGCTGCAAGAATGCTCAACCGGTCGGCTTTCCAGCTATCCGGCATTGTGATGAATTATGGTCGCGGCACGCCTGTTGCGCATACTTTTCTGCAAACTATGGCAGACTTCGGTCAGCCAATTATAAATCTCGCACCGCTTGGGCCGGATTTTGATGTCTTGTCGATCGACGCAGAGCAATTCCGGCCCATGATCCAAAGTGAAGCGGGTCGGCAAGCTGCTGAATATCTGCTTGAACTATTGCAGTATGCTCACCCTGACAGTCTGCGCTGCAATTGGGATCGGCGCATCAGAACCTTTGCCCGCGGACAGGCCGCGATGACATACGGATGGAGCATCCGAGCAGGGTTAATCGAGAACGACGACGCATCTCCGGCCAAAGGGAATACGACCTATACCGGTCATCCTACAGGGTGCAGCCGTGGTCCCATTTCCCCTATTGGCGGGTTTTCTCTGGCGATGCCGTCGGGGCTTTCGGAGGACAGGCAGAGGCGATCATGGAAGGTGATGGAATACCTGACCCGCCCGGAAATGATGAAATGGTACGTGCAGAATGGAAATATCACCAGTCCACGGTTTTCGACCAACGCCGACCCGGAGGTTCAGGCAATCAATCCGCTGATCGGGCAAATCGATGCGATGGAACGCCGCGGAGAATTGCAGACTTGGCCGCGTCCTCCCATCCCCGAATTTAGCAGCATAGTCAGCATTTTAGGAGAAACGATCTTTCAAATGCTGCAAGGCGAACTTGCCGTGCCTGACGCACTGAAAAAGGCGCAGGACGCGGCGGACCGTTTGATGCGGGAAAACGGACGATACTGAGCCGAGCGGCAAAGCATGGCGGGTAAAGATTCATTTTGGATATCTTTCTTATCGAACAGAGCCCCCCGCTCTTGCACGATCTCACCACGACAAAAAGCGAATGCGCCCCAAAAGCGCGGGCAACATCAACGGGCCGGGATGAGAACTGGCCCAGAAGAACTCTGGGAGGAGAGATAACAATGAAACTATCATCCATTTTTGGCGGCGCACTGGCGGCCGTCACATTGACAACCGCATTGGCGATGCCGGCAACAGCCCAAGACTTTAGCCTGTCATTCATCGTCAAAGACATGACGAACCCCTACTACTGGCGGATGGGCGAAGGTGCGAAACGCGCCGCCGAAGAGCTGGGCATCGAGATGAACTTTGTGTCCGCCGCGACCAATGGCGACATCGAAGGGCAGATCGCGGTCGTTGAAACCGAACTGGTCAAAAG
>JBFEQR010000243.1:0-4505 GCA_041549425.1 Yoonia sp.
CGATCCGAAAACAGTGTCGCCGGACAAGAGGCGTGCCTGTCGATCCCTGACAAAAGCTATGAAGTGATGCGTCCGGAATGGGTTGTCATCGCGTGGCAGGATCTGGACGGCATCCGTCAGGAAGGGCGCTTTGCCGATGTGCAGGCCCGCTGTATCTGCCACGAATATGATCACCTTGACGGCATCCTGATTACCCAGACCGGAACACAGTTATGACGCATCGTCCTTTTGTCATGTGGCCGCACCGCGCGCTGCGCACCGCCGCAACACCAGTGGCGGAGATCACAGACGACGTGCGCGCCATCTGGGAAGAAATGATCCTTGCGATGGACCGGATGCCGGGCGTGGGGCTTGCCGCGCCGCAGTTGGGCATCGACATGGCCTTGGCCGTGGTTGATGCCTCGACAGAGCGCGGTCAGGCGGTCCGCATGGCAAATCCGCAAATCCTGCACAGCAGTGTCGAACCGCGCGAACACGAAGAAGGCTCGCCCAATTTGCCGGGTGTCTGGGCCAAGGTGACGCGCCCGCGCGCGGTGACGGTCCGGTTTCTCAACGACAAGGGGCAATGGGACAGGCAGGATTTTGTCGGCCTGTGGGCCACCTCGGTGCAGCATCAGATTGACCATTTGCAGGGCCGGATGTTCTTTGATCACCTGACGCGCACAAAGCGCGATATGCTGATCAAGAAATCAAAGAAACAGCAGCGGAGCTAGGGCCGGACTATGCGTGTGATTTTCATGGGAACGCCGGATTTTTCCGTGCCGGTCTTGCAGGCGCTGGTCGATGCAGGTCACGAGATCGCCGCGGTCTACTGCCAGCCACCGCGCCCCGCAGGCCGTGGCAAAAAAGACCGCCCGTCACCCGTGCAAATGCGCGCAGAGGCCTTGGGCCTTGCGGTGCGCAGTCCCAAGTCGCTGCGCACACCAGAAGCGCAGGCAGAGTTCGCGGCGTTTCAGGCCGATATTGCGGTGGTTGTTGCCTATGGTTTGATCCTGCCACAGGCCATTCTGGATGCGCCTGCACAGGGGTGCCTGAATATCCACGCATCGCTTTTGCCGCGCTGGCGGGGGGCGGCACCCATTCACCGCGCGATCATGGCAGGGGATGCGCAGACCGGCGTCTGCATCATGCAAATGGAGGCGGGACTGGACACAGGCCCCGTTCTTTTGCGGCAGGCAACGGATATCGGCGCGCAGGAAACCACAGGTGCCTTGCACGACAGGTTGTCGGCGATGGGCGCGGATTTGATCGTAACGGCGCTTGCCCGACTGCCCGATTTGATGCCCGAAGCCCAGCCGGAAGACGGCGTGACCTATGCCGAAAAGATCAGCAAATCCGAGGCGCGGATCGACTGGACCCAAGACGCGCAGACCGTAGACCGGCAGATCCGTGGCCTGTCACCCTTTCCGGGTGCGTGGTGCGAGGTTGGCGGCGAACGTATCAAACTGCTGGGATCGCATGTTGTAGCGGGTGAGGGTACACCGGGTCAGGTTCTGGACGGTTTTACGATTGCCTGCGGTCAGGGGGCGGTCGCGGTGACACATGCACAGCGCGCGGGCAAGAAAGCGATGGGCGCGGATGAGGTTCTCAAAGGGTTGGATCTGGGCGACAGGATTGCCTGAAACAACTGTGACCAACTGGCCGACGCAGGTGTTGCGGGACAGGCAACGACGACCACCAAGCATGCGGTCAAAACGGTATCGGAACAGCAGGCCATGATGCTAGAGGGGCTCATTTTGCCCGCCTTGGTGCTGGGCGTCGCGGCATTTGCCGTGCCGCGCGTTCTGGCGCGTTTCCTGCCCGAAGGGGTAGGTGCGCTGATGTTGAACGCACTGCTTGCGACGCTCGTGATGTGCGGCCTTTCGGCGGGTGTTTTCTTTGGGCTTTATGTCTGGCAGGGCGCGGATGCAGCGCAATTGGCAGGGCAGGGCTTGGGTGCGAACATCGTGTATTTCGGGCGATTGGGGCTGTCATCGGCCTTGATCTGGGCCCCGCTGCTGATCCTGTCGGTTGCGGGTTTGCCGCGCAAATGGGTGCGGGAAACATGGTAATAGGGGCAAACACTTTTGCTGAATGATTTGCAGATCATGCGTGTTTTGAAGGTATTAATAATAAATTGGCAAATAAAGCGTTCTATTTTGATCTAACGCGAATGCGCCAGCTTTAACTCTTGCCGAGGAACAAGGGATCCATGCGGCTACCCCAGTGGAAAAGCGCGCCTATGTCGTTGATTTTCTTGACCGCGCTTCCCAAGTCGGTAAGGCAGGTGCGCGTGCTGCACATGGGGTGCCGTGAGCAATAGGAGGGGTTGATGGGATTTATCAAGCTGGTTGTCTTTGGTTTTATCGGACTGACCGTGATTTATCTGTCGATCTCGCTCTTTTCGCGGTCGGTGCGCAAGGAACGGCTCGAGGATGCCTTTGACGAAGCGCACCCTGACGGAGGTGCAGCTGGTGCGCGCGATGCCTTTATCGCCGAAGGCCTCGCGGCTTATGATGCATCCATCCGGCCCAAGCTGATCGGCTTGGTTTACGTCGTGCCCACAGTTGTGATCGGCACGATCATCTATTTGGTTAATATGAATTAGGGGACACCCCATGCGTCGCGTCAAGATTACATTCCGTGTCATCGTGTTTGTCCTGTTTGGCACACTCCTGCACTACGCCTTGCCGCAGCATGATATTGTGCGCGTTGTGAACACCTATCAGGAACGGCAGGATCTGAACGACTGGACCCGCATCTTCTGGGCGCGTCCGGATACGCAGTCGGCGACTTTGGTCAACCGCGATGTGCAATTCATCCAGACGGTCAAACAGCGCACTGCACTTTTCGGGTTTGTTCCGCGTGACGCAACCGAAGTCATGGTCTACCGCAACGAGGACACGGGCTGGTCATGGCCGTTCTACTTCAAGTTCGACACGGCCAATCTGCAAACAGAGGCAGCCGATCTGGCGTCAACAGCCGAAGCGCCGAAATGGGCCGTGATCACACATTACGGCTGGCGCAATGAATATATCTCGGCGTTTCCGAATGCTGTCGCGATCCGCCCCGTGGACAATCCCGATGTCACGATCATCCCGTGGTTCAACATCTTTTTCTTCATCTTCCTGATGGTTGCGATTGTCTTTGGCCGCGCCATGTGGCGGCAATTCCGCGAACGGTCGGTCGATCCGCTGCTGGACGCGGCGGGACATGAACTGGACGAGGTTCAGGCCAGCGTGGCCGCGCGACGGGGACGCATCAAGCGCTGGCTTGATACATGGCGCGCCAAGGACAAAGGCTGAGGGGGCTTTGCCCCCGATGCTGCGCATCCCCCCAGGATATTTTTGCTCGGAAGAAGAAGCTGGCTATTCGCCGTAGGGAATCCAAATATTCTTGACCTCTGTCGCGGCGACAAGGAATTCATGCGTGCCGGGCGTCAGCGCGCGGCCATTGTTCACCCAAGTCCGTTTGAGGTTGCCCGCGCTGTCCTTTTCGATCTGCGCCGAAAGATCGCTGCTCGAGAATGACCAGACCGCGTCGATATCAAGATGTTTGGCCAGTGTCGGGGCAAGCTCTGCATGTTTGCCTGTGATGATGTTGACCACGCCTGCTGGCACATCGGATGTTTCCAGAACCTGATAGAAATCGGTTGCGGCCAGCGGGAAGGGTTCGCTTGCCGCAAGGATCACACGGTTGCCCATTGCGATGGCAGGGGCCATGGCCGCGACCAGCCCCGCAAGCGGTGCCGCGTCGTCACAAAGCACACCGATGTTGCCGACCGGTTCTTTCATCGCCAGAGCCACGCCGCGCATAGGGACACCATGCGCCTGCCCGTCGTATTTGTCGGCCCATGCCGCATAGGTGAACAGCGTGCGGATCGCGGTTTCGACTTCATCGTCGCCGCTGCGTTTGCCGGTCATGTTGTTGATACGCGTCGCGAATTCCTCGGCGCGGGCGGACAGGTTTTCGGCGATGTAATACAGGATTTGCGCGCGCAGATGCCCTGTGGTTTTCGACCAGCCTTTCGCGGCATTGCAGGCCTCGACCGCGTTGCGGATATCCTTGCGGTTCGCGATTGATGCGTGGCCCAGAAGTTTACCCCGCGCACTATAGACCGGTTCTGAATACCCCCCATCGGGCCGCGCCTGTTTGCCCCCGATATAGAGTTTCGCAGTCCGGTCCAGCGGATCGGCGGGATGCCCGTCTTGGGTGGTGAAGGCCGCGATCCTGTCCAGCGGTTTGGGCGTGCCTTTGGGTTTGGTGTAACCGGCAAGCCCTTCCCAACCGCCTTCGCGGCCAAAGCCGCTTTCGCGCACGCCACCAAATCCGGCGGCCGCGTCCATCATGTTGGTGCCGTTGATCCAGACGATCCCTGCGGCCAGTTTCGGCGCGATATCCAGCGCCAGATTGATATTCTCCGACCAGACCGAGGCCGCCAGCCCGTAGCGGGTGTTATTGGCGATTTCCACCGCTTCTGACGGGGTGCGGAAGGTCGTCGCTGCCAGCACAGGGCCAAAGATTTC
>JBFEQR010000244.1:0-4501 GCA_041549425.1 Yoonia sp.
TGAACTTTATCGATAATCCCCAAGCGCTGGTGCGCTGGAAAGAGGCGGGCGCCGAGGTCGAGGGCGAGCGCGTGCGCATCCCGCGCGGGCTGGCCCGCAAACTGTGCGCGACGGCCCCTGCGGAATACACCCAGCATGCCCGCAACCCTGCGCGCAATGTCGTTGTCGGTGGCAAGAACCTTGTGCTGGCACCGGTTTATGGCCCGCCATTTGTGCGTGATGCCGAGGGCGGCCGCCGCTATGCCACGATGGATGACTTCGAAAAATTCGTGAAACTGGGCTATATGTCCAAATGGCTGCACCATTCTGGTGGCACAGTTTGCGAACCCACGGATGTGCCGGTCAACAAACGCCACCTTGATATGCTTTTGGCCCATATGGTTTATAGCGACAAACCCTTCATGGGATCGGTGACCGAACCCAGCCGCGCGCAAGACAGCATCGAGATGTGCGAGATTCTGTTCGGCAAGGAGTTCGTGCAGGACCACACGGTCATGACTTCGCTGATCAACATCAACTCTCCGTTGACCTTTGACAGCGTCATGATGGGCGCGCTCGAGATTTTCGCGCAGAACAATCAGGCCTCCATCATCAGCCCCTTCATTGTGGGTGGTGCGATGGCCCCTGTATCGGTCGCGGGAACATTGACGCAGGTGCTGGCCGAGGTGCTGGCAGGCGTGGCCTACAGCCAGATCGTACGCCCCGGATCACCTGTGGTCATGGGCACCTTTGTGACATCCATCGACATGAACTCTGGCGCGCCGACATTCGGCACCCCTGAAGCGTCGCACATCACATACGGGGCAGGGCAGTTGGCCCGCCGTCTGGGGCTGCCTTACCGGTCTGCGGGGTCGTTCTGCGGATCGAAACTGCCCGACGCGCAGGCGGCTTATGAAACGGCGAACAGCCTCAATATGGGGCTCTTGTCGGGTGTGAACTTTATGCTGCACTCTTGTGGCTGGCTTGAAGGCGGTCTGGTCGCATCGTTCGAGAAATTCGTCATGGATGCCGATCTTCTGGGCACATTGCACCATTTTGCCAAAGGCGTTGACATGTCCACGAACGGGCAGGCGATGGATGCGATCGCCGAAGTTGGCCCCGGTGGCCACTATCTGGGCTGTGCGCATACGCAGGCCAATTTCAAAACGGCTTTCTGGCGCTCTGATCTGTTCGACTACAAACCCTTCGAGACATGGGACGAAGAGGGTGCGCGCGATACCCAGACGCTGGCCACTGCCCGCGTGAAAAAGCTGTTGGACACCTATCAACAACCCCCCCTTGATCCCGAGATCGAAGGGCGCTTGCGCACCTATGTGGCTGAAAAGAAAGCCAGCATGCCGGACGCCTTTACCTAGGATCTAGCGTCTAGACGGCACGCAGGGCGGTGGCGCGCATTAACTGCGCCTCGCCCATAATCGCGATCAGGATTTCGACATGGCGCGCGGGCCGGTAATGCCCGTCGTGCCCTTTGCGCATCGCGTTATGTTCGGCCTCGCGGTCCAGCAGTTGCACAAGTGCGGCTGCATGACGGGGCAGGTGCTCTGTCCCCAAAATCCGGCGCAAGTGCACCTCGCGGCGGTATTCATCCACACCAAAACGGGCCGCGCGCGCCAGAAGCGCGGGGCGTTTGAGCGTGGCGATGCGGGTCTGTAGATCAAGCATGATAGGCTCCGTAGGTTTTTTGCAAATCCCCCTGACCATTACACAACCTAGGCGGGTGTTGCGCGATCACGTGCATCACAGAACGCTGTTGTTAGAGTTGCTTAGCCTTTCGGAGAAATGGTTGTCGGACCAAGCAGCCATTAACACTTTGGAACTCCACACGCACAGGTAGTATTGCTGTTGCGGGGCGTCCGCAGTCTTCGGGAACAAAAAACAGGGAAAAATGACATGGACATGACACTGCGACAATCGGTCGGCGATGGCTTTCCGCATTGGGTGCCGGATGCGGCGCTTCATTACCTTGTTCACACGGAAAAAGGGGTTTCGATCCGCGCGGTGGCGCGGGCCAGTGAATGCCACCCTTCGACCGTCATGCGGCAGGTGCGGCGTTTTGAGGGGCGCCGTGATGACCCGCTGATCGATTCAGCGCTGCGTGCGCTGTCAGAGCATGTGGTGGCTTGCGATACAGAAGTGAAAAGGACGAAAGACATGATGAATTTGGCACCCGCAAAGGCGGATACGGTGGCACCCGTCGCCCTGACACAGGCGCGCATTGACCAGGAAGCCAAGCGTATCTTGCGACGCTTGTGCGAACAGGGCGCGGTTCTGGCTGTCGCACGCGAGATGGAGACTGCCGTTGTCGTGCGTGTCACATCGCAAGGCGAACAGGTGCGCACGGCGATCGTCGAGCGTGAAATCGCGCAGGCCATGGCACTGAAAGACTGGATCACCTGTCCGGACCCCGAAGGGCGTATCGCGCGCTACTTCATCACCAATACGGGCCGTTCTGCGTTGCGCCGCCTGACAGCGCAGGATGAAAACCGCGCCAGCGGCTTTGCGGAACGCCATGCGGACCCCGAAGGCGACGCCAAATGGGATATCGCGGCGATCGAAGGGATCGGGCGTCCGGCGCACCGCTCTCAAACCTGCGAAAGCCCGCTTGTGGGGCTGGCGCGGCGCAAGGATCGCGATGGCAAACCGTTTTTGTCACGTGAGCTTGTGGCGGCGGGTGAACGGCTGCGCGAGGACTATGAATTGGTCGAGGTCGGCATGGGCGGGATCGACAGCTGGGATCGCTTTATGACCGGCGATGGACCTGCGGCGACGGACGGATCAAAAGGCGGGCTTGCTGCCCATCAGCGGATCAGGGATGCGCTGGCCGAACTCGGGCCTGGGTTGGGGGACGTCGTGTTGCGCTGTTGCTGTTTTCTGGAAGGGCTGGAGCAAACCGAAAGAGCGATGGGTTGGTCGGCGCGCTCTGGCAAGATCGTGCTGCGGATCGCCTTGCAGCGCCTGAAGCGGCATTATGCCCAGACCCAAGGGCGCTATGGTCCAATGATCGGGTAAGGCGGGACGTCATGCATCCAGCACAGCCCCGTCATGCGCGACACCGTGAACATTGGACAATCGGTCGTGGCAACGTTAGTTAAGCTCCAAGCAAAGCGGAGCGAACAATGCCCACACGTGACCTGAAAATCCCGGCCCAGCGCCATCCAGAAAAGCAGCGCCGCCCTGACGCGCCGCAACCCAAGAAACCGGACTGGATCCGCGTCAAGGCTCCGACGTCGCAAGGCTACAAAGATACGCAGAAGATCATGCGCGACAACAAGCTGGTCACCGTCTGCGAAGAGGCTGGCTGCCCCAATGTCGGCGAATGCTGGTCACAGGGCCATGCCACGATGATGATTATGGGCGAGGTCTGCACGCGCGCCTGTACCTTCTGCAACATCGCCACTGGCAAACCACCAGAGGATCTGGACGTCTTTGAACCGGGCCGCGTGGCCGATGCTGTCAAGAAACTGGGCCTGAACCATGTGGTCATCACATCGGTCGATCGTGACGACGTCGAAGACGGCGGTGCGGAACACTTTGCGCAAACCATCCGCGCGATCCGGCGCCAGTCGCCCAAGACCACAATCGAAATCCTGACACCTGATTTTATCCGCTGTGATCCAAAGGTGCTTGAGATCGTCGTCGAAGCGCGTCCTGACGTGTTCAACCACAACCTTGAAACGGTCCCCGGTCTTTATCCCGAGGTCCGGCCGGGTGCGCGGTATTTCCATTCTCTGCGCCTGTTGCAGCGCGTGAAGGAGCTGGACCCGACAATGTTCACCAAATCAGGCATCATGGTCGGTCTGGGCGAGGACAAGCAGGCCGTGACGCAGGTCATGGAAGACATGCGCGCTGCCGATATCGATTTTCTGACGATTGGCCAGTATCTGCAACCGACGCCCAAGCACCACAAGGTGGACCGCTTCGTGACGCCGGAAGAGTTCAAGACCTATGAAAAGACCGCCTTTAATAAGGGGTTCCTGATGGTGTCCGCCACGCCGCTGACACGCTCGTCCTATCACGCCGGTGATGACTTTGCCCGCCTGCGCGCCGCACGGCAGGAAAAGCTGGGTCTGGCCTAGGGGTTTTCGTTTTCCACTGCGGGAATGGCTTTGAGGTAGGCCGCGATTGCCGCGCGGTCTGCATCGTCCAGCTTGCTTATGTTGCGCACAACGGCGGCCATTGATCCGCCAGCGGTGTCAAATTCGGGGGTGAACCCGCTTTTGAGGTATTCCGCGATTTCGCCCTCTGACCAGCGCAAGCCGGCAGGTGTAATGTTGGGAATACGCCCGTCGCCGGAGGGGTTTGGCGCGCCTGCCATCCATCGGCCCTTGTGCAGCCCACCCAAGCGATTGCGCGGTGTGTGGCATTCGGCACAGTGGCCCAACCCTTCAACCAGATAGCGCCCGCGGTCCAGAACCGGCGTCGGTACGTCCGCGAGAAACCAATCATCCGAGATAAAAAGTGCTTTCCAGACGCCAAGCGTGATCCGTTGATTGAAGGGAAA
>JBFEQR010000245.1:0-4501 GCA_041549425.1 Yoonia sp.
CGGCACCCAAGAGAACGGTCATTATAAACTTCATGTCGCACTCACCTTGTCTTTGTTTTTCAATCCGGTGCCGAGATAGGCTTCGATGACCTGCTCGTTTGCTTTGATTTCGTCCAGTGTACCTTGGGCAAGGACGCGGCCCTCGGCCATGCAGATCACCGGATCGCAAAGGCGGCCGATGAAATCCATGTCGTGTTCGATCACGACGAAGGTATAATTCCGCTCTTGGTTCAGGCGCAAAATGGCGTCGCCGATGGTATTGAGCAGGGTGCGGTTCACCCCTGCGCCCACTTCGTCCAGAAACACAATCTTGGCGTCGACCATCATGGTACGGCCCAGCTCCAACAGCTTTTTTTGGCCGCCGGACAGGTTGCCCGCCTTTTCCTCCTTGAGGTGATCAATCGTGAGAAATTCGATGACCTCATCCGCCTTGGCCATCAATGCGCGTTCTTCGTTGGCAATCCGCTTGCGACCAAACCATGTGTTCCAAAGCACTTCGCCCGATTGGTTGCCCGGGACCATCATCAGGTTCTCGCGCACCGTCATCGAGGAAAATTCATGCGCGATCTGGAATGTGCGCAGCAGGCCCTTGTGGAACAACTCATGCGGTGGCAGGCCGGTGATATCTTCGCCCAGCATCTTTACGGTGCCAGAGGTAGGATTAAGAACGCCTGCGATCACATTGAAAAGCGTCGTTTTTCCGGCGCCATTAGGGCCAATCAGTCCGGTGATCGAACCTTCTTGAATGGTCAGGGTGGCCCCGTCCACGGCGTGGAAACCGCCAAAGGTTTTTACCACATCTTCAACGACGATCATTGATATATCCCCTTGCACACGTCTTTTTGCGTGACGTTTTTTGCAAAACGGCGCGAGTGACCCCGCGCCGTTCCGTTTTCAAATCAACTGATTAACGGTAGTTGATTGTGGAATATACGCCGTCGGCGAATTCGATTTCCTGATAGTTACCAGCGCTTTCGCCGGGTCCGATCAGTTCAACAGCCGATGCACCGACGTAGTCGATGTCTTCGCCTGCTGCCAGCAGTTCAAGACCCTTGGCAAGCTCACCTGGCAGGATTTCGATGCCCGGTGCGTTTGCAACGTCAAAGACGTGGTCTTTGAATGCTGCAGAGTCAGACGAACCAGCCGCTTGCATTGCCAGCATGATCAGCGCTGCAGCGTCATAGCTTTCTGGCGAAAATGCGCCTGTGCCGTCGAAACCTGCGGCTTCGGCCAGTTCAACATAGATGCCTGCACCGGCGTTGTCTGTGCCAGGGTAAGCACCGTATGAACCGTTCAGCTCAGCACCGAAGTTGTCGTTCAGGGCGGCACCTACCATGCCGTCTGGCAGGTAGAATGTGTCGAATGCGCCAGTGTCGAGGGCAGAGCGGATGATGCCCGAACCGCCTTGGTCAACGTAACCTGCAACGACCAGCACTTCGCCGCCGCCTGATGCGAGCGCACCAACTTCGGCAGAGTAGTCGGCCTTGCCGTCTTCATGTGCAGCAGAAATGGTGACCGAACCGCCGGCCGCCTCAAAAGCCGCCTGGAACGCATCGGCAAGTCCCTTGCCGTAGTCGTTGTTTGTGTATGTCAAAGCAACTTCGCTTACACCGCGGTCCTGCAGGATCTCGGTGATGATCACGCCCTGACGTGCGTCAGAGGGGGCCGTGCGGAAGAACAGGCCATCGTCTTCGGCGCTGGACAGGCCGGGCGATGTTGCGGAAGGCGAAATCATGACGACACCGTTGGCGCGTGCTACGTTCTGCAAGATCGCGCCTGTGACGCCGGAACAGTCTGCGCCCATGATGGCGTTCACGCCGTCGGATGTGACCAGACGCTCGGCTGCGGCTGTCGCGGCACCTGCGTCGATACATGTGCTGTCACCGCGTACGGATGTGACAGTCGCACCACCCAGCAGCGCACCGGATTCGGTGACTTCTGCCATTGCAAGCTCTGCGCCTGCGCCCATGGCGGGCGTGATCGATTCAAGCGGGCCGGTAAAGCCAAGGATCACACCGATCTTCACTTCTTCGGCATGACCGGCGGCAAAAGCAGCGCTCGTCATCATTGCGACTGTGGAAGTCGCCATTAGTAGGTTTTTCATTAAATTCTCCCGTGTTGGATTTCTTATCCTGTCGGGAAACTTAGCAGGCCGTTTCCAAAAGGAAAGTCGGAACCATAGGTCAATTCGCCTTAAGACGGGCATATTGAAGTCATTTTTCCCGTTTGTCCGCGACCTGGTAAGGGAATCGGTGCAGCCAGCCTAGATCGACAGCCGTGCTGCGTGGCTGCCGCGTTCACGGTAGGGGGTCGTATCATAATGCGACCGGTAGCATTTCGAGAAATGCGACGGCGAGGCAAAGCCACAGGCAAGCGCCACGTTGATGACCGTCATATCCGTCTGCATCAGCAGGTTGCGCGCTTTTTGCAGGCGCAATTCCATGTAGTACCGCTTGGGGCTGCGCGACAGATAACGCCGGAACAGCCGTTCAAGCTGCCGCGTGGACATGCCCACGTCTTTGGCCAGAATGGCAGGGCTGATCGGTTCTTCGATATTTTGTTCCATCATCTGGATGACACGGCTCAACTTCGGGTGCCGGACGCCGATGCGTGTGGGGATCGACAGGCGCTGCGTGTCCTGATCGGTGCGGATGGACGAATAAATCAGTATATCGGCCACCGCGTTGGCCAGTTCCTCGCCGTGGTGATCTGCAATCAGCTTGATCATCAGATCGATCGAGGCCGTGCCGCCCGCAGTTGTGATCCGGTTGCCATCAACCACAAAGACCGATTTGGTCAGGTCCACTTCTTCGAACTCTTCGGCAAAGCTGTCCTGATTTTCCCAGTGAATGGTTGCCTTTTTTCCGTCCAGCAGCCCGGCCTTGGCCATCGTGTAACCGGCGGTGCACAGCCCTGCAATCGTCACACCACGCCGTGCTTCGCGGCGCAGCCAGTTCAGCGTGCGTTTGGTGGTGGCCTTTTGCACATCAATGCCGCCGCACAGCATAATTGTGTCGTCACGCTCCAGCTCGACCAGATCGGCATCCACGCGGAAGGCACAGCCGTTCGAACAGGTCGCGTCATTGCCACCCTCGGCGATGATCGTCCATGTGTAGAGTTCTTTGCCGGCCGTGCGATTGGCAATCCGCAGGCTTTCCAAGGCGGCGGCAAAGCACAGCATCGTAAAATTTTCCATCAGTACAAAGACAAAACGGCGGGGTTTGCCGCTGTGATCGACTTCGATGATCTGTGCTTCGACTGACATGGCCTTCGTCCGCCCCGAGAATGTGTCAAAAGACATCATCAGGTTTGACCCCGGCCTTCAAGGGGCAAAGTGCCTTTGGCGCAATCATGCTTTGGGCGTTTTTGCCATTGGCGCGCCGCTGGCTGGAGGTTATAGACAAACCCTGATATCGCTAACCGATCCCTGATATGGAGCAAGACAATGACCAACTGGCAAAAATCTGACTGGCGCAAAAAGCCCCGGATCCAGATGCCTGAGTATACCGACGCTGCGGCGCTGAACGCTGTCGAAAGTCGTCTTGCCAGCTATCCACCTCTTGTTTTTGCTGGCGAAGCCCGCAACCTGCGCCAGGAACTGGCCGCCGTCAGCCGCGGCGAGGCGTTTTTGTTGCAGGGCGGTGATTGCGCCGAAAGCTTTGCGGAATTCAGTGCCGATGGTATCCGCGACACCTTCAAGGTGATGTTGCAGATGGCGATGGTCCTGACCTATGGCGCAAAAGTGCCCGTGGTCAAAGTGGGCCGGATGGCCGGTCAGATGGCCAAGCCGCGTTCGGCACCGACCGAAACTGTGGATGGGGTGGAATTGCCCAGCTACCGTGGTGACATCATCAACGGCTTTGACTTCACATCCGAGAGCCGCATTCCGGATCCGGACCGCATGTTGCAAGCTTATCTGCAGGCTGCGGCCACGCTGAACCTGCTGCGCGCATTTTCGACAGGCGGTTTTGCGGATGTGCATCAGGTGCACAAATGGACGCTCGGGTTCACCGAAGGTGACGAAGCAGCCAAATACCGCGATATGGCGGCGCGCATCAGCGACACGCTTGATTTCATGGAAGCTGCCGGTCTGACCTCTGCCACCAACCACGAATTGCAGACCGTCGATTTCTACACCAGCCACGAAGCGCTGTTGCTGGAATATGAAGAGGCGCTTTGCCGTCTGGATTCGACCTCGGGCAAGTGGTTGGCAGGGTCCGGTCACATGATCTGGATCGGGGATCGCACCCGCCAGCCTGACGGCGCGCATGTGGAATTTTGCAAAGGTGTGATGCACCCCATCGGTCTGAAATGCGGCCCGTCAATGACGACCGGCCACCTCAAGGCGCTGATGGCGGCCCTGAACCCCGACAACGAGGCAGGCCGTCTGACACTGATCGCACGCTTTGGCGCGGGCTCTGTCGGCGAGCATTTGCCGCGTCTGATCAAAGCGGTCGAAGAGGAAGGGGCCAATGTGGTCTGGACCTGTGACGCGATGCAC
>JBFEQR010000246.1:0-4498 GCA_041549425.1 Yoonia sp.
AGACACACGAGGATTGGGCGCGCGAGCGGGGTTACGACAACAACCCCTACAAAGGCCTGCCTGAACTTCTGCTTGAGCTGGAAAACGGCCGTGTCGATGCCATCGTGAACGATTCCATCGCCGCGATTTTGGCGATGGGCGCGAAGGGACAGGAATTCGAGATGTTCGGCGACCCGACCACCGAGCCCTTTGGCGCCGGTATCGCGATTCGTGAAGGTAGCCCCGAACTGGCCGCCGAAATGCAAGCTGCGTTGGATTCCATGATGGAAGATGGCACCTACCTGCAGATCGCCGAAGAGTGGATCGGCGCGGATATCCGCTAAATGCAGAATTGCCTCCGCCATCTTTTGTGGCGGAGGTATCCCCTTCATAAATGGGGACCTCTGAGCAAAGAGGGGACATGATGCGCCCCTTTCCGCGAAATCAATCAAAGGGGCGAGACATGGACATTGACTTGATGCTCAAGGTCTATCCGTTCTTTCTGGAAGCGGCTTGGGTAACCATCCTGCTCTCAGTTCTCACGGCGATACTGGGCCTGACCTGCGGGGCGCTCGGAGCGGCCGCGCGATTGTCGCGCTTTGCATTGCTGCGCTTTGTGGGGGCAGCCTATGTCAGTGTGTTTCGCGGCACACCGGCACTCATCCAATTGTTTATCCTGTACTTCGGCGGCCCCCAGATTGGCATTCAACTCGACGCTTTCGAAGCGGGCGTTATCGGTCTGGGGATTAACGCCGGAGCCTATATGACGGAAACGATCCGCGGCGCGATCATCTCGATCGACAAGGGCCAGCGTGAAGCGGCCCGCACACTGGGCCTGAGCCAATGGCAAGCGATGTACAAGATCATCCTACCGCAGGCGGCGCGACTGATGGTGCGCCCGCTTGGGGTGAACCTGAATATGCTGATCAAGGCGACTGCACTGGTGGCCGCGATCTCGGTTATCGAGCTAACCTATACCGCGCAGCGTTATATCGGATCGACCTACAAGCCGTTCGAAATGTTCCTGCTGGCAGGGATTCTTTACATGATCATCATCTATGTGACCGGCCGGGGCGTTGCCTGGCTGGACCGCAAAGTACAGATCAACTGACCCGGAAGGACAGATACGATGGGCCTCGATTTTTCGATTGTTCCCCAATACCTTGATATCATCCTGCTGGGCTGTGCTTGGACGATTGGCATCACACTCGCGGCGGCGCTGCTCAGCTTTTTCGGCGGCATCGTGTTTGCGGTCATCGCCCTTTACGCACCGTGGATCATCCGGCAACCATTCCGCTTGGTCGCTTGGGTGTTCATGGGCACGCCGCTGCTTTTGCAGCTGTTCCTGATCTATTTCGGACTGGTACAGATCGGGATCGACCTGCCAGCCTTTGTGGCGGGCATCATCGGCTTGGGGCTGCATTTCGCAGTCTATAACTCTGAACTGATCCAGACGGCGATCCTTTCGGTGGACAAGGGCCAGATGGAAGCCGCCCGCACCGTTGGACTTAGCCGCGGACAGGCGCTGCGCAAGGTGGTGATCCCGCAAGCCGTGCGCAGTGTGATCCCGCCAATTGGCAACAACATGATCGCGCTACTCAAGGACAGCGCGCTGGTGTCGGTCATCGGTGTGAGTGAACTTACCCTGTCGGCGCAGCGCGTTATCGGCAGAACATACCGCCCGTTTGAGTTCTACCTCATGGCTGCTGCTTTTTATTATGTCATCAACCTCGGCATGGAATGGGTGTTGCGGCGCATTGAACGCCGCATCTCACTCTCGCGCTGATCTTAAGGGGCCAAACATGACCGACCAGAAAGACTTCGTCGAAATTCGTCACGCTCAGAAAGCCTTTGGCACACTTGAGGTTCTCAAGGATATCAGCCTGAGCGTAGCGCGCGGGCAGATCGTGGCGATCATCGGCCCATCCGGTTCCGGTAAATCCACCCTGCTGCGCGCGATCAACGATCTTGATCCTTTGACAGGGGGCGAAATCCTTTTGGACGGGGTTCAGGTGAACAAGAACCTGCCACACCGGCAATATGAAAAGCACATCAACGAAATGCGCCAGCAGATCGGGATGGTGTTCCAGCATTTCAACCTGTTCCCGCACCTGACGGCCCGCGAAAACGTCACCATGGCGCCCAAAATGCTCAAAGGTCTCTCTAACGAAGAGGCCGACGTGCTGGCCGAGGAACAGCTTGATAAGGTCGGCATGCTGGAGCGGATCGACTACTACCCGTCGCAGCTGTCAGGCGGCCAAAAGCAGCGCGTTGCGATTGCCCGCGCTTTGGCAATGAAGCCCAAACTGATGCTTTTTGACGAGGCCACATCGGCACTTGATCCCGAATTGGTGGACGAGGTGAATCAGGTCATGAAAAAGCTGGCCGAAGAGCACATGACCATGATCATCGTCACCCATGAAATGGACTTTGCCGCGTCGGTCTGTGACCGCGTCCTGTTCATGGATCAGGGTGTGGTTGTCGAGGAAGGCCCGCCAGAGGTTGTCTTCAAGAACCCGACCAAGGAAAGAACCCGCGAATTTCTCCGCAAACATCTGGCAGGTGCCAAGTGACAGACGATCCTTCATACCTCTTTTACCAGTCGCGCAACCCGCGCCCGTTTCTTGATCGAGGCGAAGGGATCTATCTGTTCGACGAGGATGGGAAACGCTATATCGACGGATCATCCGGTGCGATGGTGTCGAATATCGGACACTCCAACCCGCGCGTTCTGGCCAAGATGAAGGCCCAGATGGACAAGGCCACATTCGGCTACCGTCTGCATTTCCGCACACATCCGTCAGAGGATCTGGCCGCCAAAACCGTCGCGATGACCCCCGAAGGGTTGGACCGCGTGTTCTTTGTCTCGGGCGGGTCCGAGGCGGTGGAAAGTGCGGTAAAACTGGCCCGACAATATGCCCTGACACAAGGACAGTCGGAACGCTACAGGGTCATTTCCCGCTTTCCGTCCTATCATGGCTGCACCTTTGGTGCGCTGGACCTGACGGGCTATGCGCCTTTGCGCGACCCTTTTGCCCCGATGATGCAGGGCATGCCAAAAATCGCGGCACCTGCCACCTACCTTGATCGTGACAACCTGACCGAGGAAGAGCGAGGGCTGAAATATGCAGAGCTTTTACGCGACAAGATCGAGGAGTTGGGACCAGAAACCGTTCTAGCCTTCCTGATGGAGCCTGTTGGCGGGGCGTCGACCGGCGCGTTGGTGGCACCAGATAGCTATTACGGGCGCGTGCGTGAGATCTGCGACGAATACGGCGTGCTTCTGATTTATGACGAGGTCATGACCGGCGCGGGCCGGACGGGCAAATTCCTTGCCGCAGAACACTGGGGCATTACGCCCGATATCGTGGCCATGTCCAAGGGCTTTGGTGCGGGCTATGCCCCTCTTGGTGCGATTGTAGCCGGTTCCCGCATCGTGGAGCCCGTTCTTGATGCGGGCGGGTTCCTGCACGGATTTACCTATGCGGGCAATCCTTTGGCCTGCGCGGCCGGACTTGCTGTGCTGGAAGAGATGGAAGATCAGGGGCTGATCGAAAATGCCGCCCGCATGGGCGAGGTTTTGATGGCCGAATTGCGCGCCTTGATGGATCGCTATCCCTTTATCGGCGATGTACGCGGTAAGGGACTTCTGACTGCGTTCGAGTTTGTCGCTGACCGCACCACCATGGAACCGCTTGACCCCAGACTGAACGCCTATGATCGGCTTGTCGAACTGGCCTATGCACGTGGCTTGATCATCTATTCACGTCGCACGCGGGGCGGCACGAAAGGCGACCATTTCCTCGTGGCGCCACCGCTGATCATCACGGCAGAGCAGATCAGCGAGATGATGGTGATCTTGCGCGACGCGCTGGACGCCTTTGCCGACGAAATCGGTTTGCCGGTGGAGCATGCGGCATGAAGCTTCCCGACAAGCGCGCGACCATCGCAGCCGCGATTGCACACATCAAGGATGGCGACACCGTCATGGTGGGCGGGTTCGGGGTGCCGGGCACGCCCATGACGCTGGTCCATGCCCTGAACGACCACGGCGCGCGCAACCTGACCGTGATCAAGAACGATGCCAACGAACCGGGCATGGGGATAGATCATTTGCTGCAAAGCGGGCTGGTCGCGCGTTTGATCACCACACACCTTGGTTTGAACAGCAATGCAATTGCGCTGATGAACTCCGGCCAGCTTGCTGTTGAATTCAACGCCCAAGGTATTCTTGCAGAACGCATCCGCGCCGGAGGTGCTGGCATAGGCGGAATCCTCAGTGACATCGGGATCGGCACAGAGCTGGCCAAGGGCAAACAAGTAGTTGAAATGGAAGGCAAATCGTATCTGGTCGAATCCGCCCTGCGCGCGGATGTGGCCCTGATCCATGCCGATCGCGCCGATAGCTTTGGTAATCTGGCCTATGTCGCAACTGCGCGCAATTTCAATCCGCTGATGGCCATGGCCGCGACCCGCGTCATTGCCGAAGCCGAACGGCTGCTGCCCCTTGGAGAGCTGG
>JBFEQR010000247.1:0-4486 GCA_041549425.1 Yoonia sp.
GAGTGCCTCATGTACAAGAATATTCTCGTTCCCGTCTCTTTCGAAGATGACCGCAACGCCATTGGTGCCGTGGAGATCGCCAGATCGCTTTGCGCAGAGGGCGGCAAAATCGTCTGCCTGCATGTGATAGAGCATCTGCCACGCTACGCGACGCAGTATCTGACGGATGAGCATTTGCAGAAAGCCAGAGCAGACATGACAGACCGCCTGTCATCCTTTGTCGAAGGTGTGCCCAATGCAACCACTGTGCTCGTCGAGGGGCATTCGTCGCGCACCATTCTCGATTATGCGGACAAGACCGGCGTCGATCTGATCGTCATCGCCAGCCACACGCCCGGCATGCAGGATTATCTGCTGGGTTCGACCGCTGCCAAGGTTGTACGTCACGCAAAATGCGCGGTTCACGTGTTGCGATAAAACGATCAGACTCGACAGTTTCCTGCTGGTAGGGAGGGGGCTGTCCTGATAGCTGGCGGATATGCCAATACTTTCCGACAATATCCGTGGTGCGCTGATTATGATGGGTGCGATGTGCGCCTATACCTTCAATGACGCCTTCATGAAGGCCTTGGCGGACGAGGTGCCCCTGTTTCAAGCGATCCTGTTTCGGGGGCTGGGGGCAACCGTCTTCCTTATAGCGCTGTGCCGCATGATGGGACAGTTGCGTTTCGACCTTGCGCCGCGGGATTGGGTTCTGATCCTGCTCCGCACAGCGGGAGAGTTGGGCGGCACCTATTTCTTTCTGACAGCCCTTTTCAACATGCCGATCGCGAATGTCAGCGCCATTTTGCAGGCCTTGCCGCTGGCGGTCAGTCTGGCGGCTGCGTTGTTTCTGCGCGAGGCTTTGGGCTGGCGGCGGCTGACGGCGATTTGTGTCGGGTTTGCAGGGGTTCTTTTGATCATCCAGCCAGGCGGGAGCGATTTCAGTTTCTACAGCCTTTATGCTTTGGCTGCTGTGGTCTGTATCACACTGCGCGACATTGCCGTGCGGCGCATGTCGCGGGATGTGCCGGCGGTTTTTGTCGCCCTGATTGCTGCGGTGGGGGTCACTAGCCTTGGCGCTGTCGGGGCGCTGTTTACCACGTTTGTGCCTTTTACAACGATCTCCGTCCTGCAACTGGCAGGAGCGACGGCCTTCCTGATCTTCGGGTATATCGCTTCGGTGAACGCGATGCGCTTTGGCGAAATCGCTTATGTCGCGCCTTTCCGGTACTCAAGCTTGCTGGTGGCTTTGCTGTTGGGTGTCGTCATCTTTGATGAATGGCCCAACGCGCTTGCGCTGGCAGGGGCGGGGGTTGTCGTCGCCACCGGATTGTTCACGCTTTACCGCGAAACAAAGCTGAAGGTCCGGCAACCCATGGTGCCGGACCGGATCAGATAGCATCAGTCGACCGTGCCAAAGAACACACCGTCCACGTCAAAGTTCAGGTCACCGACGCCATCGCCCTGCACGGACCCGAAAACAGCGTCACCCGCGCCATAGTTATCTACCACGTCGCCGCCCATCGTCAGCAACACATTGGTGTCGCGCGTCATGCCTGCGTCATCAACGACGGTCAGATCGCCAGATGCAAAGGCATCAATACGACCGCTGTTTTCGACCCCGTCGATTGCAAGCTGCCCGCCAAGCCGCTGGTTCGGGCGACCGTCGGGGTCAATCAGGTTGATATCCCTGACAGAGCCATCGACTGTGTTGTCGGTAAATTGCACATGCATGATCATGTCGCCCTGAATGCTGCCGTTAAGATCGCCGCTGACATCGGCCCCGATTTCACCGGTATAGGTGACCAAGCCTGTCGGCAGGTCGGCGGTGTCCGTAAAGGGGCGTGTGCTAAGGTCGCGGGCCTCGTCAAGGCTGCGCCCGACGTCGGCTGCGGATATTGTGGGCGGGTTCGGACTGCTGCAGGCGGCCAGAATGGCAAGAACGGACACTGTGGTCGTGGACCGGATCATCGAAGAACTCCTTCGTTGGGGAAACTGGTGGCGCAAGGCCGTGTTTTCCCAAGTGAAGCGGTGCGGTGATGCTAGGCAATAAAGCCGCAGTGTTATGCGATAGCAGGCCCGAACAGGGGCGCGCCGCGATGACCCGCAACGCCTGCGGGCATGAGCCGTGCAGCGCTGTTGACAGCCTATCCGACTCCTCCTATACGCCACGCATCCGGACTGGGGGGAATCCCCCGTCGTTCCGATATCAAACCACGTCGTGGCCAAGAACCGGGCGCTTTTATAGCCCTGTTCCTCTGGAACGCACCGCACCGAACCTCCGGTAAGGGTTCGACTGCGGAATTTTTGTGCTTTCCGAGAGGAAAGCAGATTTTGAAACCTTCGCGTTTGCCGGACGCACATGTGAATAGATGGGAACATCAAACGATGCCAACGATTCAGCAGCTGATCCGCAAGCCGCGCCAGCCAAAAGTCACACGCTCCAAGTCGCTCCATATGGAGGGCTGCCCCCAGAAACGCGGCGTATGTACACGCGTTTATACAACGACACCAAAGAAGCCGAACTCGGCGATGCGTAAGGTTGCCAAAGTGCGCCTGACAAACGGCTTTGAGGTCATCTCTTACATCCCCGGTGAAAGCCACAACCTTCAGGAACACTCTGTGGTTCTGATCCGTGGCGGCCGTGTAAAAGACCTTCCAGGTGTCCGTTACCACATTCTGCGCGGTGTGCTTGATACCCAAGGTGTCAAAGACCGTAAGCAACGCCGTTCGAAGTACGGCGCGAAGCGTCCTAAGTAAGGAAAATCAAAGATGTCACGTCGTCACGCCGCTGAAAAACGCGAAGTACTGCCAGACGCAAAGTTTGGCGATATCGTTCTGACAAAGTTCATGAACAACCTGATGGTTGATGGCAAGAAAGCCGTCGCCGAGCGCATCGTCTACAACGCTTTTGACCGCGTTGAAGACAAGCTGAAGAAATCCCCAGTGGAAGTGTTCCACGAGAGCCTTGATAACATCAAGCCAGCCGTCGAAGTGCGTTCGCGCCGCGTCGGTGGTGCCACATATCAGGTGCCCGTCGAAGTGCGCCCCGAGCGCCGCGAAGCGCTGGCAATCCGCTGGCTGATCGCTGCTGCGAAAAAGCGCAACGAAAACACAATGGAAGAGCGCCTTGCAGGCGAGCTGATGGATGCGGTCAACGGCCGCGGCACAGCCGTCAAAAAGCGTGAAGACACTCACAAGATGGCCGACGCGAACAAAGCGTTCAGCCACTACCGCTGGTAAGAGGAAGCACCCAAAATGGCACGCGATTACCCCCTCGAACTGTATCGCAACTTTGGCATTATCGCGCACATCGACGCCGGTAAGACCACATGTTCCGAGCGGATCCTGTATTACACAGGCAAATCCCACAACATCGGCGAAGTGCACGATGGTGCGGCAACCATGGACTGGATGGAGCAGGAACAGGAACGTGGCATCACTATCACGTCCGCTGCGACAACCACATTCTGGGAACGCACTGAAAACGGCACAGAGGCAGACAGCCCCAAGCACCGTATGAACATCATCGACACCCCCGGTCACGTTGACTTCACCATCGAAGTCGAGCGTTCTCTGGCCGTGCTTGACGGTGCCGTCACTGTTCTTGATGCGAACGCCGGTGTTGAGCCGCAGACAGAAACTGTCTGGCGTCAGGCTGACCGCTACAAAGTTCCACGTATGGTTTTTGTCAACAAGATGGACAAAATCGGCGCGGACTTCTTCAAATGCGTTCACATGATCGAAGACCGCACAGGTGCGCGCGCGATCCCGATTTCCTTCCCGATCGGCGCAGAGACAGAGCTGGAAGGCCTTGTCGATCTGGTCACGATGGAAGAATGGCTGTGGCAGGGTGAAGACCTTGGTGCATCTTGGATCAAAGCGCCAATCCGTGACAGCCTTCAGGATCAGGCCGCCGAATGGCGTGAAAAGCTGATCGAAGCTGCTGTTGAGCAGGACGATGACGCAATGGAAGCGTATCTTGAGGGCAATGAACCCGACGTGAAGACGTTGCGCGCATTGATCCGCAAAGCTTGCTTGTCACTGTCCTTCGTGCCTGTTCTGGGTGGTTCGGCGTTCAAAAACAAAGGTGTTCAGCCGCTGTTGAACGCTGTTGTGGACTATCTGCCAAGCCCGCTCGACGTTGTCGATTACATGGGCTTTAAGCCCGGCGACGAAACGGAAACACGCAACATCCCGCGTCGCGCTGATGATGATATGGCGTTTTCCGGCCTTGCATTCAAAATCATGAACGACCCGTTTGTAGGCTCGTTGACGTTTACACGGATCTACTCCGGTAAGCTTGCCAAAGGCGACACCATGCTCAACTCTACCAAGGGTAACAAAGAGCGTGTGGGCCGTATGATGATGATGCACTCCAACGAGCGTGAAGAAATCTCTGAGGCGTTCGCGGGTGACATCATCGCGCTTGGTGGTCTGAAGAACACAACGACAGGTGACACGATCTGTGATCCACAAGATCCGGTTGTCCTTGAAACAATGA
>JBFEQR010000248.1:0-4478 GCA_041549425.1 Yoonia sp.
GGCGGCACCGACTTCAAGAAAACCAAAGCCGGTCTTGGCAAGCGCATGCAGGGCGGTCGCGTTCTTGTCGAAACCGGCAGCCAGCCCAACGGGGTTGGGCAGGTCCAGACCGGCAAGCTGTGTTCTCAGCCGCGCGGTCGTGACAGGCCCGCCACGCGGACCCAACCCAGTGTTCAACGCCCGCAAGGCCAGCCCATGGGCGGTTTCGGGATCAATCCGGCGCAGGGCCTTCAGGCCGATATTCTCAAGTACCCTCATGTCAGATCGGGAAAGACGTGCGCGCCGTCCACAAGCGGCAGCAGCTTGGACCAGCGCACATCATTCATGCGCAGCTTGCGGTAAAGATGCGGAAACAGCACGCCTTCGCGAGCGGGTTCCCATTTCAGCGGGTCCAGATCGTCGGCCTCCACCGCGAGCAGCACCAGACCTTCGACACCGGCAAAGTACTTTGCTGCGGTCTCTGCCACGGTGGCGGCGGTGGAAAAATGGATATAGCCGTCGGTGACGTCAATCGGGGCGCCATCGGTCTCGCCTTTGGATTGCAGGTCGGCCCATTCACCGGCGCGGAAAATCTTGTAAATCAGCATGTCCGCGTCATGGCCTGTGCCGTAGAAATGGTCAAGCAATTGATATTCCGCAAGGGCAACCTGGCAGCAGGGGGATTATGTTTGACTCTGCGATACCCGCTGGCCAAGCTGATGGCATATCCAACATTTTGGGGGACCTGATCCAATGATTTCACGTATTTTGACAACAACCTGTGCCGTTGCCTTGATGGCTACGGCGGCCTCGGCTGAGTATACATTGCACATCATCCATACCAACGATCTGCACAGCCGGATCGAGCCGATCAACCGCTTTGATTCGACCTGTAGCGCCGATGACAATGCCGAGGGCAAATGCTTTGGCGGGATTGCCCGTGTGATCACCAAGGTCAACGAATTGCGCGAAGAGCTGGCTGGCGAAAACGTGGTATTGCTGGATGCGGGCGACCAGTATCAGGGCAGCTTGATCTACACGACCTACAAAGGCGATGTCGAAGCGGAATTCATGGAACAGATCGGCTATGACGTGATGGCCGTGGGTAACCATGAATTCGATGACGGGGACGCAGGCCTGCGCAAGCTGACCGACAATGTGTCTTTCCCTGTTATTTCCGGCAACATCGATGTGTCCAGCTCGAACATTCTGGCCGGTCAGGTCGAAAACCACGTGATCCTTGAAGTGGGCGGTGAGCGGATCGGCATTATTTCCGCATTGGCGGTCGATACCCAAGAAACATCCAGCCCATCGAATGCCGTGATCTTTACCGCCGAAATCGAAAGCCTCAGCGCCGATGTCGCTGCGCTTGAAGAGGCAGGTGTGACCAAGATCATCGCGCTGACCCACGTTGGCGTGACCAAAGACATGGCGATCGCAGAGGCCGTGGAGGGCATCGACGCCGTTGTTGGCGGGCATTCGCATACGCTGTTTTCAAACACCGAGGAAGGGGCGATGGCCTATCCGACAATGGCCGGCAATGTACCGGTCGTGCAGGCCTATGCCTATTCGAAGTATATTGGCCATCTGACCCTTGAATTCGACGATGCGGGCAATGTGACCTCTGCCACGGGTGATACGATCATTCTGGACGCAAGCGTTGCCGAAGACGCGGCGGCAGTGGCGCGTGTTGCCGAACTGGCCGGTCCGATCGAGGAAATGAAGAACCGTGTCGTGGCCGATACGGCCGAAGCCATCGACGGTGACCGCGCTGTGTGCCGTGCGATGGAATGCCCGATGGGCAACCTTGTCGCCGATGCGATGCTGGACCGCGTGGCCGATCAGGGCATCCAGATTGCAATCCAGAATGGCGGTGGTCTGCGTGCGTCCATTGACGCAGGCGAGGTCACCATGGGCGAGGTTCTGACGGTGCTGCCATTCCAGAACACGCTCTCGACCTTCCAGGTGACCGGTGCGGCGATGATCGCAGCGCTTGAGAACGGTGTGGGCCAGATCGAAGAAGGGGCCGGACGCTTCCCACAAGTGGCGGGCATGTCGTTCACGGTGGATGCCTCTGCCGCGCCAGGGTCGCGGGTATCGGATGTCATGGTCGGGGGGCAGCCCATTGATCCCGATGCGGTTTATGGCGTGGTCTCCAACAACTACGTCCGCAATGGCGGTGACGGCTATTCCATGTTCGAAGATGCCATGAATGCCTATGACTTTGGTCCCGATCTGGCCGATGTCACCGCAGAATACATCGCCGCGAATGCGCCTTATCAGCCCTATACGGATGGTCGCATCACGATGAAGTAAGGCTCTCACGCCAAGAAAAAAACAGCGCGTCGCAGGCCCCCTGCGGCGCGTTTTGCTTTGGCGGGACGAGCCGAAGGTTGACCGCCACGCATGCAGCGCATAGGCGTTTTGGCGATCAACGAGCCCAAAGGGTGCGCCCATTTCTGCGTTTTATTCCCTCTATCTGGCCGCGAGCCATGTGACCGGACCGCTTTTTGCGCTCTGGCAGCGCAAGGCCTTGCGGTCCGGCAAAGAAGATCCCGCACGAACAGGTGAGCGGTGGGGCGTGGCCTCGCAAGTGCGGGCGGATGGCCCGCTTGTGTGGTTTCATGCCGCCAGCGTCGGCGAAACCCAGTCGATCCTGCCGCTGGTTGATGCGCTTTTGGCGGCGCGTCCGGATGTGCATGTGCTGATCACCTCGACCACGCGGACCTCGGCCCAGATGCTGGCCGCGGGCCTGCCGGATCGGGTGACCCATCAGATGGCCCCCTATGATACCGTGCGCGCCAGCCGTGCGTTTCTGGATCACTGGCGCCCTGATGTGGCGATCTGGATCGAAAGTGAACTCTGGCCAAGGATGCTGGACGAAGTGGGCAAACGCGGGACGCCAAGGCTGTTGCTGAATGCGCGCGTGTCCGAGCGGACCGCGCGGTCATGGGCGCGTTTCGCGCGGACGGCGCGGCGCATCCTGTCGCAATTCGACGTGATTCAGGTGCAGGAGGTCGCCACCCTGGATGCTTTGGCCGCTGTCGGCGTGGCGGGGGATCATGTCACACAGACCGGATCGCTTAAACAGGACCGACCGGCTTTGCCTGCCGATGCATCGGAACTGGACCGCTTGCGCCAGCAGATCGGCGCGCGTGCGGTGTGGTGTGCCGCCTCGACCCACGCAGGCGAGGAAGAGAACGTTCTGGAGGCGCACCGCGCGATGGGCGGGCTCCTGATCCTTGTGCCGCGCCACGTGGAACGCGCCGCCGACATCGCCCAGCTTTGCACGCGCTTGGGGCTGGACGTGGCGCAACGCAGCTTCGAGCAGCCGATCACGGCGAACACGGACGTCTATCTTGCCGACACGATGGGCGAATTGGGTCTGTGGTACCGGCTCGCGCCGGTTTCGCTTGTTTGCGGGTCATTGCTGCCCGTCGGGGGGCACAACCCCTATGAAGCCGCCCAGCTTGGAACAGTGATCTTGCACGGCCCACACACTGGCAATTTCGGAGATATTTACGCGCGGTTGGATGCCGCTGGTGCGGCAAGCTGCGTCCATGACGCGTCAGAGTTGCGGTTGCAGTTGCAATCACTGGACGCCGCCGCGCTGACAGACATGCGGCAAGCGACCAAATCCGTCCTTGCAGAGGGGGAGGGGGCGACCAAGAAAGCACTTGAGGTGATTTTGACGCGACTATGACGCTTGGTGCTGAGGACTAAAGAATGAAGTGGGCATTCGCTGCGAGAGCTTCGACTATTCCCCGCCAAGGCACAAGCCGCCGTTCAATCATCGAGGAACCCAGCCCCTGATGCTCAGGCAGCGGCTGCTGCAAGTTTGCGAACCCATGCGCGTCGGATACCTTGCGACAAACGGGTTCCAAATTTTCGAGTGAGCGAGCAGATACAAGGTGTCTGTCTCGAGAATATCATCAAAATTACCAGTCGATATAACCGTTCGCACGCTTATAGTGGGGCATGGACAAGCTATCCGTTATGAAGGCCTTTTGCCGCATTGTCGAACGCGGCAGCTTCTCGCGCGCGGCGGAAGATTTGGGTGTGTCTGCTGCGCTTCTCAGCCGCGAGGTCAAGCTGCTTGAGGAAAGCCTGGGGACGACATTGCTGACGCGCACCACAAGGTCCATGTCGCTGACCGATCATGGCCGACGCTTCTATGACGACGCACGAGACATCGTTGAAGCCGTCGCGCGTGTCGAGGACGGCATCCGCCAGAGCGCCAGCACGGTGAGCGGTCCGCTTAAGATCGGATGCTCGAATGCGTTTGGTCAGGCGATCATCGCGCCGATGCTGCCCGGGTTTTTGGCGGAATATCCCGACGTGCGGGTGACGCTCGCCTTTGAAGAACGGGTCGTGGATGTCATCGAGGAAGGCATCGACCTTACACTGAGGGTCGGGGCAGTTTTGCAGGACAGTTCGCTGATTGCGCGCAAGATCGGTACCTTTCACCAACGGCTGTTCGCGTCACCCGCCTATTTGGA
>JBFEQR010000249.1:0-4461 GCA_041549425.1 Yoonia sp.
ATGATGGTGTAGATTTCCGACCCGTCATTGTCGAAGCTGATGTTCGTGGGGACGCGGAAGGCGCGTTCGCGTTTCTTGATCTTGTCTTTGTCCTTGAGCGCCTCGCGCGCCAGAACTTCGCCTTTCAGGGTGCGTTCGATCATCTGGCGCAGGCGCGGCAGGCGGGCGGCCTCGTAGGGGTTGCCGTCGTTGTCCTGTACCCAGAAGACCGCCGTCGCATAGCCGTCTTTGGAGGTATAGGTACGGGCATCCACCACATTGGCCCCGACAATGGCCAAGGCCCCCGTCATACGGCTGAACAGACCCGGATGATCGACCATGGCAAAGCAGGCGCGGGTCGCATCGCGATCTTCGTCGAGCATCAGATCGATCTTGATCTCGTCGTCGGCAATATCCCGCAGCAGGCCCGCGAACACGACCTGCGCGGCCAGCGGCAGACCCTGCCAATAGGGGCCATAGTGCCGCCCTACTTCGGTCTTGAGCGCCTTGGCAGGCCAATCATCAAGCTGCGCGCGCAGGGCGCGTTTCGCCTCTGCTTCGCGGTGTTCGCGGTTAAGGTCTTCCAGACCTGTCTCCAGCGCCGATTTCGTCGCTTTATAAAGATTGCGGATCAGCACCGCCTTCCAGTTGTTCCACGTGCCCGGCCCCACGCCGCGAATGTCGCAGACCGTCAGCACCGTCAGCAGGTCCAGACGCTCGACGGATTTCACCGCATTGGCAAATCCGCGCACAGTGCGCGGTTCGGCGATATCGCGTTTCTGGGCCACATCCGACATCAGCAAATGATAGCGGATCAGCCATTCGACGGTTTCGCATTCCTTCTTGTTCAACCCCAACCGCGGCGCGACCTTGCGGGCGATCTGGGCACCAAGGACCGAATGATCCTCATTGCGGCCTTTCCCGATGTCATGCAGCAAAAGCGCCACATAAAGCACCTTGCGGTTCACACCCCGTTCAAGAATGCCCGACACCACCGGCAACTGCTCGTTCAGTTCCTTGCGTTCGATCTGGGCAAGGTTGCTGATCACCTGAATTGTGTGCTCGTCCACCGTGTAGTGGTGGTACATGTTGAACTGCATCATGGCGACGATCGGGGCGAATTCGGGAATGAAGGCCGCCAGCACGCCCAGTTCGTTCATCCGCCGCAAAGCCCGTTCGGGATTGCCATGCTTGAGCATCAGGTCGATGAAAATCCGGCGCGCTTCGCGGCTTTCGCGCATCTCGGTGTCGATGAAATCAAGGTTCGCAGCGATCAGGCGCATGGCGTCAGGGTGCAGCAACGTCCCCGTGCGCAAGGCCTCTTCGAAGATACGCAGCATGTTCAGCTTGTCGGCAAAAAAGGCGTCCTGATCGGCGACAGTCAGGCGGTTTTGCTTGATCGCATAAGGCGCTTTGGCCCGTTTGCGCCGCGTGAGCAAGCGCAGCAGCATCGGTTCGGATTTGACGTGATTGACCTCGAGCGATGTCAGGAAGATCCGTGTCAGTTCACCCACATGGGTGGCCTGCCGGAAATAGGCCTGCATGAAATGTTCGACCCCGCGCCGCCCGCCGTGATCGGTGTAGCCCATGGCGTCGGCGACTTCGACTTGCATGTCAAAGGTAAGCTGATCCATCGCGCGCCCTGCAATCAGATGCAGATGACAGCGGACCGCCCATAAGAAATCCTCGGCGGTGACAAAGGTTTGAAACTCTTCCGGCGTGAAGACTTTCAGATCGACGAGTTCGGCCGCGTCTTTGACACCGTTCACATATTTGCTGATCCAGAACAGCGATTGCAGGTCACGCAGCCCGCCTTTGCCCTCTTTCACATTGGGTTCAACGACATAGCGTTGACCGCCCTGCTTGCGATGCCGTTCCGCGCGTTCGGCCAGCTTTGCCTCGATGAAATCACTGGCTGTGGATGAAAACAGCTCATCCCAAAGCCGCGTGCCCAGTTCGTCCGCCAGCGCGGCATCGCCTGCAAGGTGGCGGTATTCCACCAAAGAGGTCCGGATCGTATAGTCTTCGCGGGCCAGCCGGACGCAGTCTTTGACGGTGCGGCTGGCATGGCCGACCTTCAGTTTCAGATCCCACAGCATATAGAGCATCGATTCGATGACGCTTTCCGCCCAAGGGGTGATTTTGTAAGGCGTCAGGAACAACAGATCGACATCCGAATGCGGCGCCATTTCCCCGCGCCCGTAGCCGCCGACAGCGATCAGTGACAAACGCTCGCCCTCGGTCGGGTTATGCAGGGGATGCAAGGTCAGCGTGGCCACTTGCATTACCTGCCGGACGATCTGGTCCGTCAGCCAGCTATAGGCACGCGTCGTCGGACGGGCGGCAAAAGGCTGCGCGCGAAAGGCCGTGCCGATCACGGACATGCCGTCTTTGCGCGCTTTGTCGAGAACCCTGACAGTGCCCGCACGGATGTCTTTCTCGGATGTGGCAGTTCCGATGATCTTTGTCAGTTCGGCGTCGATGGCCGCCTGATCAAAGATATCGATCGCCGGACAGATCAATCCGTCCGGCGGGCTCTGCGGTGACATTCCGGCGATTTCAGAGGCCGGGGCCGCCAAAGCTTCTTGGAGCTTGTTCAAGGATGGTCACCTGATTGTTTTGGATTGTCGCGACCGCAAGGGCGCGCTGGTTCAGCCCGTTTGGCAACAGGCGGAAAACACCTGCTGTGCCACGGAAACCTTGGGGTTGGGTCAGCGCTTCTTTGGTAAGCGCGTCTGTGTTGCCAGCGGCGGCCAGTGCCCCGATGGCGGCAATCCCGTCATAGGCCAGACCGGCCAGCGGGTGGGGTGGCGTGCCAAAGGTTGCCTCATACCGGCTGGCGAAAAGCGTGGCGGTGTTCTGGTCAGGCAAGGCAAAAAGCCCCCCTTCAAGGCCGGGCAAAGCCACCAGTTGCGGCAGTGTGTCCCAACGGGTCAGACCGATAAACGGCGCGCGGGCGATATCCATGCCTGCATCAGGCAGGGCTGTGGCCACGATCGGCAGGTCGGCATTTGCGCTCGCGGTGGTGAACACAGCCTGTGCGCCTGACTGGGTTACATTCTCGACAATGCGCTGGGTCGCCGTAAAGATGCCCTGTTGGGACAGCGGATAGCTTTCGATGCCGACGACTTCTGCGCCGCTGTTGCGCACAGCGGAAGTGATCGCATCGCGGCCGACGTTGCCCGAAAGATCCTCGCCGTGCAGCACGACGAAACGGCTGATGCCTTGGCGTGTCGCGTATTGGACCAGACGCTCGGCGGTGTTGTCAAAGGTGGCACCAAGGATAAAGACGTTGCCGCCCGCAAAGGCGCGGTTGTTGGAAAAGGACAGGACATTCACATTGCGTCCGGCAATCGCAACGCCAGCGGCATTTGCAGCCTCACCGAACAAGGGCCCGATGATGATTTTGGCCCCGTCATCGACCGCCTGCACAGCAGAGGCTGCCGCCTGTTGGGGGTTGCCGCCAGCTGTATTATAAACGCGCAGGTCAACCCGCGCCCCTTGCAAATCAGCAATTGCGAGACGGGCGGCATTTTCAAAGTTTTGGGCCAGTTGGTTATCGGTGTCATCACTGGATGCACCAGGCACCAGAAGGGCGACCTGAATGGGTCTTGTAACGTCGATCTGCTGTCCGACATTGGCGTTGGGCCCCAATGTAACATCACAGGCCGCAAGCCAAAGCAGCGCAGCAAATGTAAAAAAGCGCGCGAGTGTATTGCGGGCTTGGGCGAAACGGGCAAACATGAGCGGTATCCCTCCTGGACCGGGCGGTTGGCCTGTGATGTAGGTCACAGGCGGTCCGCTATTCACAGGGCATCATAAAGCAGGGGGCACGCGGGTCCAGAGATGAATTATGTAATCAAGCCACTCTCTGCCGGTCTGTATTTTGTGGCCACTCCGATCGGGTCGGCACGGGACATCACATTGCGCGCACTCGATATTCTGGCCTCGGCCGATCTGATCGCGGCGGAGGACACGCGCACGGCACGCAAACTTATGGAAATCCACGGTGTGCCTCTGAACGGGCGCAAGGTGGTCGCTTTTCACGATCACAGTGGTGACGGTGCAGTCGCGGGGTTGATCGGGGCAATAAAAAGCGGAAAATCAGTGGCTTATGTGTCCGAGGCCGGAACGCCACTGGTGGCCGACCCGGGCTATGAATTGGGGCGGGCCGCAATCGCCGAAGGGATGGCGGTTACATCCGCGCCGGGGGCGTCTGCGGTGCTGGCGGCGCTGACGATTTCGGGACTTGCGACAGACCGCTTTGCCTTTGTGGGGTTCTTGCCGGTTGGCGTCGAACAGCGCAAAACCGAGATCGCAGGGCTGCGCGATGTCCCCTTTACACTTGTCTTTTATGAAAGTCCGAAACGCGTTGGGGAAATGTTAATGAACTTGCGCGATGTTCTGGGGGATGAACGGCAGGCGGTTGTGTGTCGGGAACTGACAAAGAAATTCGAAGAGGTGACGCGCGGTACGCTTGCA
>JBFEQR010000250.1:0-4455 GCA_041549425.1 Yoonia sp.
GCGTCGCAGGGACCGCACCTTCAGATAATCTGCGCGGCACTCACCCACATGACGGCGGCAACTGCCGTGGCCAACGTGCGCAGGTGGTTCAGTACCGTCCAGCGGCGGGCATAAGCAGGCCAATAGGCCGCCCGTTCCTCGGCACGGTTCGCCAAGGCATCAAGCCCGTTGTTCAGCGGCACATTACCCAGACCAGTTACCCCGAAACATCCCACCACATAGGCCAGACTGCCAGCAAGGACCAAGCCAACAGCCGCTCCGTCACTTTGCCACATGGCAAGGATGGCCAAGCCGAAAGAGACCGGCAGAAACCCCATGAACAGCACCATAAAGAACGACCGGTAGACGGTGCGGTTCAACCCCACCATCCCCGCAGAACCCGCTGCCGCAGGGGCCTGCCGCAGCCCGCGCATGACAAAATCCGAAAAGCTCAGGAACACCCCTGAAAGCAAGGCCATCAGCAGGCCCGAAACAAGCAAAAGCAAAGCCATCTCGGGATCCTTTCCTAGCTCGAAAGACCGACAGCGCGGCCATGATACTGACGCTCGCTCACCTGACGGGTCAGGAAACGGGCAAGATCGGAACGGGCAATCTTCAGATCAAGACCGCGCGCTGTGGACGGCACGTCCTCGATCACCGGACGGACGGTCGCGGCATCGGTAAAGGCCGCCGGACGCACGATCGTCCAGTCCAGCCCGCTGGCCTCGACCAGTTGTTCCTGCAACTCGTGATCGCGGAAAATAGGGGCAAGCAAGGCCCCGAACATCACGCGTTTCCACCAGAAATTCAGCGTCTGCCAACTGTCGCGCGCGCCCAATGTGGATTGCACGATCAAACGGCGCAGCCCCTGCGCCTGCATCGCGCGGATCACGTTCAGCGTCCCTTGCGACCGGATCCGCGAACTGCGTTTTGCGCCAGCCCCCAACACCACAACAACCGCGTCATGACCGGCAACAGCCGCCGCAACATCGTCGCCGTTCATCGCGTCACCGGCCACACGCGCCAGTTTGGGATCGTCCATTTCAAGCCGTTCGGGACGGCGGGCAAAAGCGGTGACCGCGTGCCCTTCGTGCAAAAGACTTTCGACCGTCAGACGACCGACCGTGCCGGTCGCACCAAATACAATAACCTTCATCATTTCATCCTTTCTTGCATTTCTTGACACCGTGTCAAGTTGACAGTTCCGCTGATTAGGCATTACTTTACATCATGTCAAGTAAATCTGAAAAAACCCGCGCCCGCATCCTGCAAACAGCGCTTGATCTTCTGGAATCCGGCAACCCGCAGAAAACCCGCATGTCGGACATCGCCAAGGCTGCGGGCATCTCGCGGCAGGCGCTTTATCTGCATTTCCCCAATCGCGCGGATCTGCTGATCGCCGCGACGAAGTATCTGGACGAAAAGGTAAATATCGACGCAAGCCTTGCCGAAAGCCGGACGGCTGCCACGGGGGTTGGCCGCCTCGACGCATTCGTGCAGGCGTGGGGAAACCATATCCCTGTTGTCTACGGCGGCGCGCGGGCTTTGATGGCCCTGTCTGATACCGACGCAGAGGCGCAGGCTGCATGGACAGACCGGATGAACGCGGTGCGCCACGGCTGCGCGGCTGCGGTTGACGCATTGATTCGCGATGGTGACTTGCGTGCAGGGCTCGACGCAAAGGCGGCGACGGACCTGCTTTGGACGCTGCTGTCGGTACGCAACTGGGTGGCCCTCACCCAGACTTGCGGCTGGACGCAAGACGACTACCTGCAAGAGACACAAAAACTGGCCCGGCATGCCCTGTGCGGCATCGACCCGAACCCGTAAGCTGCGTCTCCATGAATTTTTCGCAGACCTCTGGCTCAAGACGGATACCCGAAGCCACTCGTTCTTGCGGAAACTGACTGAAGAATATGAAGTGCAGAACGGCCGACAAGATGGCCCAATCGAATGGTGAAAGGGACGAAGTTCGCCGCCACACGATCCGCCTCGGAACTGGGCAGTCGCGGTCAGTGGTGACCCGGGATATTCTGACACCCGCGTCACCACCATAGTCGGTGCATCAGGCGCCCTCGATGGACGCCTGACGCAACATCACTGTTGAGTGCCTGGAAGGATCTCGCCGATGACTATTTGAGTGTGCACGAGTTCGATCACCTCCAGCGCATCATCTGCGGCAGCCGCGAAGAGTGCGGCATAGTCTGTCGCCGCGGGAAGCGCCCCGTTGACGGACTCGTCAGCAAGATATGCATTGATGTCGAGCGTCAAAGATACAGGAGCTACTATGCCGTCGGGAGAATACCAGTAGCTATACGATACAGGGTAAGTCCTATCGTAGGCGAAATCGGTATAATCATAGTATTCACCAGCTTCAACGACACCTGCGATGACGTTCTCGTTCACGAGGTAGTCCAGCGTGATGTCCCCGGTCTTGTCGGCCAAGCCGGCCAGAAGCGAGGCGGCCGTATCAAGCGTGGCAAGTCCGGCTTCGCCGAGAGCGGCTTCCGTTTCGGATGTGGTAGTCTGATCCGCAAGCCCAGCCGCGAGATCGATGTAGAGAGCGAGGTTCTCTAGCGGCGAGTCGATCGTGTACGTAACCCCGTCACTGATGTACGTGATCCGGCCTGCCGCATCGACGCCGACATCCTCGGCAGTCGTCAGCTTATCCAACGCTTCTGTGAGTGCCTGATCCGTCACCCTGTCGGGTGCCCGCGCCACGGACGACCGGCCGAAGTCAACCTCAATTGCGGTCACACCTTCGGGAATCTCACCAAACTCTGTTGCCACCTTTTCTGTGCAATCTAGATCAAGACAGACGTAATACTCCGTGATGACCTCTCCAGTTTCTGGATCGACGCTGGTACCGGCAGGTATGGGTTCGCCGGTTGCGAGATCACGAAACAGTACGACTAGGTCGCCATAGATGTCGCCCTTTGTAGTACCGGAATCCGGGTTCCCCGTACCAGCCCCCGCATGGGGATTTAGTTCAGGATTACCACCGGCCCAGATCGGTCGATCACTGTCATCGTCGGCCTCGGCAGAGGGGTTCCCGCCTTGTCCGCCGCTTCCGCTCTGGCCGCCGGCACCGCCCTGGCCGCTGTCAGATCCGCTGCCGCCGCCGCTTCCGCTACCGCTGCTGCCACCGCTTCCGCCACCACTGCTGCCACCGCTTCCGCCACCACTGCTGCCACCGCTTCCGCCACCACCGCTGCCCGCTGATTGCGAACTGCCGCCCTGACCTTTGCCTTGTGCATCAGCGACATCGACCGAAATCAAGGTGAGCGCGCCAGCGGCAACGCCCGCTAGGATTGCCGACTTTACTGATGGGTAAATGAACTTTCCAAGTACTGTCATCGTATCCTCCGATTTGACAAAAAACCCGAGTATCGGGGTCTTGCCGGATACTAGCGGTCGGACAGCCACAGCGATTGACACATATCAATTAGCAAATATGTGCGCGGGCAGCGATACGTGACACCCCGCAAAATCGGCCCCTAACGCAATCGCGCAGACCCGATGACACCCCATTCCCAACCCCCGTCCGCCACGCTATACGGGCGCCCATGACACAGAACCCGCCCACACTCCGCCCCGACATCGCGCCACGCGCCAGAATCACCGACGCCCCGCGCGACGGCCAGCCGACCATCGGCATGGTCAGCCTTGGCTGCCCGAAGGCATTGGTGGATAGCGAACGCATCCTGACCCGCCTGCGCGCCGAAGGCTACGCCATCAGCCCCGACTACGCAGGGGCCGAGGCCGTGATTGTGAACACCTGCGGCTTTCTGGACAGCGCCAAGGCCGAAAGCCTTGATGCCATCGGCGAGGCGCTCAAGGAAAACGGCAAGGTCATCGTCACCGGCTGTCTGGGGGCCGAACCTGACTATATCCGCGAACACCACCCCCAGATCCTCGCCGTGACGGGGCCGCATCAATACGAACAGGTGCTGGACGCGGTGCATGCCAATGTGCCCCCCGCCCCCGATCCCTTTATCGACCTTTTGCCCGCCAGCGGGGTCAGCCTGACGCCCCGCCACTACAGCTATCTCAAGATTTCCGAGGGCTGTAACCACAAGTGCAAATTCTGCATCATCCCCGACATGCGCGGGCGGCTAGCGTCACGTCCTGCGCACGCAGTGCTGCGCGAGGCCGAAAAGCTGGTGCAGGCAGGGGTCAAAGAGCTGCTTGTGATCAGTCAGGACACCAGCGCCTACGGGCTGGATCGCAAATACGACCTGAACCCGTGGAAAGACGGCGAAGTGCGCAGCCACATCACCGACCTGACCCGCGAACTGGGGCAGTTGGGGGCTTGGGTGCGGCTGCACTACGTCTATCCCTACCCGCATGTGCGCGACCTGATCCCGCTCATGGCGGACCCTGCGAACGGGGTGCTGCCCTATCTGGATATCCCGTTCCAGCATTCGCATCCTGACGTGCTACGCCGCATGGCACGGCCTGCGGCGGGGGCGAAAA
>JBFEQR010000251.1:0-4450 GCA_041549425.1 Yoonia sp.
CCTTCGAGAAACGGATCGTCGCGTGCGGCGGACCCGATTGTCGTCTCAACAATGTCGAACGTGCCAGCGCGCACCACGCGCATGGTATCCTGCATGTCGACGCCCAGCACATCCAGTGGATTGAAATTTACCGTGATATCCAAACCGGTTTCTTCGGCCAGCGTATCGTAAAACGACCGTTCAAGCGCTGTGTGGCTTTTGTGGGTCGATACAAGTCCAAGTGCGCGCAATTGGATCTCTTCGGCCATGGCAGGGCAGGCCAGCAAAGCTGCCGCCGTGAATGCGCCCAATAGCCGGGTCGGTGTTTTTGAGTTCATCATGTGTATTTCCCTGTTTTCTAAGTTTTCATGTGGTCTCGTGCGCGTTTGCGCTTTAGTCCAGAAAGGCCAGCGCCCTTACCGGAGAACCCGATGCGCCCTTGATGCGCAGCGGGATGCCCTGAAACTGAAACTCGCCCTGACCCAGTACGGCTTCGAGGTTCCAGAGCCATTCGTAATGCACCATTTCAAGGTCGCGACAGATGCGGTGGTTCACGAACAGGTTCTCATCCACCCGGTCGGTAGATGGGCCTTCGACGCCATGCACCCGGCTGCCACGCTCGTGCAGCCAATAGGTTGCTTCGGCTGTGACCTGCGGGTTCATCCGGACGATTTCATCATTAGGCCAGTGACGCGCGTTGATACCGGTACACATCAGCACGATATGCCCATCCACGGTGACGCCTGCCGCTTTTTCGGCTGCCTCCATATCGTCGCGGGTGATGTCACCCCGGTCGCCCACATGGCGCAGGTCAAGGCAGACAGCCTTTCCCATGAACATTTCGACGGGCATTTCGTCAATGGGTGCGCCGTCGGGGTTGTTGTGGATCAAAGCATCAATATGCGTGCCTGAATGGTCCAGCATGCCCATATAGGTCGTGGTGAATGTCAACAGATCATCTGGTGTGCCCTGCTTGAGCTTTTTCGACCCTTCGTGGGTCGTGTGCGGAATGATCACAGGTCTTGCCAAGCGCCCCAAGGCCGGTGCGCCATCTTCCAGAGGCAGTGTGAGGTCGATGATACGGGTCATTGTGCAACCAACTTATTTTTTGCTGATAGGGAGGAGAGCGTGGGGCCCCAAGCCTCGAGGCCGTCGGAGGACGCCTCAATGCGTCCTAGCGCCCCCCACATGGTAAGCGTGACCGAATCAAGGATTGGCACGCCAGTGTCATTTTCCACCTGCGCCACAACAGGCGCACCGGCGAGGTTTGTGCACAGCACAATCACGGCGTCGGGCTTGGCCGTGCAGACGCTGCGCAGTGCAGCTTCGATCTGTTTTTCAGGGACGATGCCAAAGCTAAAATTGTCAGAAATATCGAAGTGCACTTCTGCAGAACAATCATAACCAAGCGCACTAAGATTGTCGACAATTTGGCTTTGTACATCTGCAGTGTAGGGGGTTACCAGGGCGTATGTCTTCGCCCCCAAAGCCTTCAGAGCGTCCATCATAGACAACACGCAAGTCGTTGCTTTGATGCCCGTTTCGGCCTCGATTTCATGGACCAAGGCATGATCGCTGGCCAAACCCAGCCAGCTGGCTGAGGTGCCGTTCCATGCAATTACGTCGACTTTGGCGTCAGCCAGCAACTTTGCTGCTTCAACCATTGGGGCTGTATTGAATTGACCTAATGCGCTGTCGTCCATTGCGATCCGCGTCACGGTAAAGCGGCTAAAGTGCACGCTGGTATCCGGGAGAGCCGCCGCCATGGCAGCACACACCGGCTCCAATACCGTGTTGGACGAGGGTGTCAGCATACCGATTCTCACTTTCATCAACATCATTCCGATATATTGTTTACAATCATTAACTCATTTCCCAACAAAAATTGTACACATGTCAAACAAAAACTTGCCCCACTGTCCAAAAAAGTGTCAGTATGCATGCGACAGGGTTAATAAAACGGCACGCAACATATGATAGAAGCACAGTCGAACTCCGGTATCGAGGCGGGGCGCAAAAAGACGGTTCCGCTTGAGGACACATTGCTAAGAGTGCGCGCAGCCATTGAGGATGGACGTCTGCCGCCTGGCGTGCGTCTTCCCGAAGAAAAGCTTGCCCGCGCACTGGATGCGTCGCGTGCCCGTGTCCGCGAGGTTCTGGCGCTGCTGGCGAATGAGCGTTTGATTGATCTGCAAGCTAATCGCGGGGCATTTGTGGCGCGGCCAACCATTGAAGAAGCGCGGCACATTTGCGAAGCGCGCCTGATGGCTGAGCGGACGATGGCGCGGCTGGCTTCAGAGCGTGCCACGCCACAAGACCTCAGGGCCATGCGCGAGCTTCTCAAGCAGGAACGTACGGCATGGGATACTGATGACGTTCGCCGTGCGGTGATATTGTCACGTAATTTTCATCGTGCGATCGCGGATGCTGCAGGCAATCCTGTGCTTGCCGAGATCCTGACCTCATTGCTGTCGCGCAGTGCGTTGACGCAAGCTGTTTACGCCGCGCGCGGGGCAGCTGGGTGTCTATGCGATGATCACGTTGCGCTGCATGATGCAATTGCGGCTGGCGACGCAGACCGTGCCGAAACTGTGATGGCAGAGCATGTGCAAAACATGATTGACCGACTTGATCTAGAACCACTTTCACAAGATGTGGATATTGAAGATGCCCTCCGCAATACAATTTGACGCGACCGAACGCCTGTCCGATCTAAAGGGCTATGGGGAAAACGCGCCTGATCCACGTTGGCCCGATGGCGCGCGGGTTGCTTTGTCTCTTGTCATCAACATCGAAGAGGGATCAGAGCGGCATATCGATGATGGGGATGCTGCCTCTGAACACCTGAACACCGATATGAATTGTGAGCCTCTTCCGGGGCAGCGCAATCTCAACCTTGAATCGCACTATGAATATGGAAGTCGTGTTGGTGTGTGGCGGTTGCTTGACCTCTTTCGCGATAGGCAGCTTCCAGTAACGGCGTTTGCGGTGGGGCAAGCATTGGAACGTGTGCCGGCCATCGGGCATCGCATGGTCGCTGACGGGCATGAGATTGCAGCCCATAGCTGGCGCTGGATTGATTATCGCGAAATGTCGCGTAGCGAAGAAGCAGAACACATGCGCCGCACGGTTGCCGCGATCCGCAAGGTGACGGGCGAGGCACCTCTTGGTTGGTACACAGGTCGCGTTTCCGAACAAACCCGGCAGTTGGTGTTGGAGCATGGCGGATTTCTATACGACAGCGACGCCTATAACGACGATCTGCCCTATTGGGTACCTCATGCGGGCGGGCAACACCTTGTTGTGCCCTATGCGTTTGACACCAATGACATGCGTTTTGCCTCCACACCCGGTTTTGTGTCGGGCCGCGATTGGAGCGATTACCTGATCGACAGCTTCGATCAGTTCTGGGCCGAAGGGGCTTATCGCCCTCGAATGATGTCGGTTGGTCTGCATTGCCGTCTGGCAGGGCGCCCCGGCCGGCTGCGGGCCTTGGCGCGGTTTCTGGATCATGTTGCGGCGCACGAAGGCGTCTGGGTCGCGCGACGCGCTGACATCGCGCGGCATTGGCACACACATCACGCAGTGCCTTGCGCCGAGGTTGAACAGGCTAGCCGGACTTCCGCTAGAAGCGGGTGAAGATGAATGCAGATTTCGACCTCGTGATCCGTGGCGGCAAGGTCGCCACAGCGTCAGATATTTTCAACGCGGATATTGGTATCCGGGATGGTAAGATTGTGGCGTTGGGTACTGCCTTGGCCAAGGGGAGGGATGAGATCGATGCAAGCGGGCGACTGGTTCTGCCCGGTGGGGTGGATGCGCATTGCCATTTTGATCGGCCAACATCGGATGGTTCGGTGATGGCAGATGATTTTGACAGCGATCCACGTTCAGCCGCGTTTGGCGGGGCCACAACGGTGATCCCCTTCGCATGTCAGAAAAAAAGGCCAATCTCTGCGGGCGACGGTTGATGACTATCACAAACGCGCCAACGGAAAATCGGTGATCGACTATGCATTTCATCTGATTATCACGGACCCGACACCGCAGGTTCTGGGGTAAGAGTTGCCTGCACTCATTCGAGAGGGCTACACCTCGTTCAAGATTTCCACAGCGTATGACGACATCAAACTGAATGACTGCGAAATCATTGAGCTGTCTGCACTGCCCAAGCGCGAAAATGCGATAAATTCATCAATGTTGGCTGATCTCCACTGTCATTTGCCAGCCGATGGATGAATGGACAGACTGTACTTTTGGATCAAGGCCAAAACCTCCGGAGGTGTACAATTCCGAATGCGGTCCAAAGTAAAGGTCCGCAGAGCGCAAGAAAGCAGCCTCCTGCGCAGCTGCCGCGAAAACCCGGTTCGCCCGGATTCTGTGGAAGAAGCATGCTTGGCGAAAATTGACCCAAAAACCTGGAAATCTGTTCTCACAAAGAGCTAATTGGCAAACGCAGTTTGCAGTGAGC
>JBFEQR010000252.1:0-4440 GCA_041549425.1 Yoonia sp.
CGCAAAAATTTGCCCAGAAAAACAAAAAGGGCGCCGCAGAGGGCGCCCTTTCAAATGCGATCAAAGCAGGCTCTAGCCTTTTTTCAGGCACTCGCGCCCAAGCAACTCTGCAATCTGCACGGCATTCAGCGCCGCACCCTTGCGCAGGTTGTCCGACACGCACCACAGGTTCAGACCGTTGTCGATGGTGCTGTCCTGCCGGATGCGGCTGATGAAAGTCGCAAAATCACCGACGCATTCCACCGGGGTGACATAGCCACCGTCTTCGCGCTTATCGATGACCATGACGCCGGGGGCCTCGCGCAGGATGTCACGGGCTTCGTCTTCGTCGAGGAACTCTTCGAACTCGATGTTCACCGCCTCGGAGTGGCCGACAAAGACCGGCACGCGCACACAAGTGGCCGTGACCTTGATCTTGGGATCAACGATCTTTTTGGTCTCGGCGACCATTTTCCATTCTTCTTTCGTCTCACCGCTGTCCATGAAGACGTCGATATGCGGAATGACGTTAAAAGCGATCTGCTTGGTGAACTGCTTGGCAGGCTTGTTGTCGGTGGGGTTGTAGATCGACTTGGTCTGGTCCCACAGCTCATCAATGCCGCCTTTGCCTGCGCCGGACACGGATTGGTAGGTGCTGACGACAACACGCTTGATCGTCGCACGGTCGTGCAAAGGCTTCAGCGCGACAACCATCTGTGCGGTGGAACAGTTGGGGTTCGCGATGATATTCTTTTTGGCGTAGCCATGCACATCCTGCGGGTTCACTTCCGGCACGATCAGCGGGATATCCGCATCATAGCGATACAAAGAAGAGTTATCGATCACGACGCAACCCGCCGCAGCCGCCTTGGGCGCGTAAATCTTGGTGGCCTCGGAACCAACAGCAAAAAGCGCCATATCCCAGCCCGTGAAATCGAACGTGTCAAGATCCTTGGTCTTGAGGGTTTTATCGCCAAAGCTGACTTCGGTGCCCAGCGATTTCCGGCTGGCAAGTACGGCAATCTCGTCGATCGGGAAGGCCCGTTCAGCGAGGATGTTCAGCATTTCGCGGCCCACGTTACCGGTGGCGCCGACGACGACGATTCGATAGCCCATTTGGCTGGCTCCTTGTTTCAGATGCGCCCCTTTACCGCGTGTGTCGCGCAAGTGAAAGAGGGGGGGCACAAAAGGCCGTTTTTCTGGAAATGTAAATCAAACTAGACAGCCCGATTTGTCGCTTTAGGGTGGCCCCATGACAGCGACACCCGACTTCCGCGACCCCGCACCCCGTGCGCTTTGTACCGATTGCGGCGTATCGCGTATGGCCGACCCCTCTGCCTGCGGCAAAGCCTGCCAATTCATCAAACCCGATTACCCCGAACTGGAAACAAGCATCCATGGCGTGCCCGCTGGCGACACTGGCGACGCGCGCTTCTTCGGGGTCTTTCACGCGATGTACCGCGCGGCCCTGAAACCGGCCCGCGAGGGCGCGCAATGGACCGGCCTGACCACGCGGCTGGCCGAGCAACTGCTGGAAAGCGGCAAGGTTGATGCGGTCCTGACCATGGTGCCCGATGCAACAGACCGTTGGCGTCCGCAGCCTGCCATCATCACGGACCCCGCCGAGATGGTGCAAGCACGCGGTATGCGCATGGGATACGCCCCGCTGCTGGCGCTGCTTGAACCGGCGCGCGACGCAGGGCATCGCCGGATCGCTGTCATAGGCATCCCTTGCCAGATCTACGCTCTGCGTGCGCTAGAGGCCGCGCTCGGATTTGAACGGATCTACGTCATCGGCACCCCGTGTTCGGACAACACCACCACCGAGAATTTCCACAGCTTCCTTGCCCGCCTCACCGAAGCCCCCGAAACCGTGACCTACCTTGAATTCCGCGCCGATTATCATGTGGAACTGCGCTTTCGCGATGGCACGCGGCGGCTGATCCCGTTTCTGAAACTGCCGCTGTCGGACCTGCCTGCGAATTTCTTCCCCGTGACCTGCCGGACCTGTGTCGATTACACCAACCGCCTAGCGGATATCACCGTGGGCTATATGGCAGGCGAAGGCGATCAATGGCTGATCGTGCGCAATGCGCGCGGGCAGGAAATGCTGGACGGGCTGGCGGGTGAAGTCACCCTTTCCCCGCCCGGATCGCGGGGGAAACGGCAAGGGTCCGTGAAAGGCTTTGTCGAAAACACCCGCCTCGCGGCCGGTGGTCTGCCCCTGCGCCGTATGCCGGATTGGCTGCGCGGGGTCATGGGATGGCTGATGCCCCGTATCGGGCCGCGCGGGCTGGAATTTGCGCGCGCACGGGTCGAAATGAAAGCGGCGGAAACCATCCTGCACTTGCGGCGCGAAGAACCCGCCAAGATCAAGAACATGGTGCCTGCCCACGTCTGGAACCTTGCCGCACCTTACGGGCTGACCCCGCAAGAAGATGAACGCCCCAAGCTAGACCGGTAGCGCCGTTGTCTGGCGGACGGTGCGCAGCGCGAATGACGACTGCATCTGCGCCACACCGGGCAATGTCGCCAGATAGCGGCGGTGGATGCGTGCGAAATCCTCGGTATCGCCCGCCACGACCTTCAGCAAATAATCTGCCGTGCCCGCCATCAAGTGACACTCCAGCACATCGGGAACACGGGCCACAGCCTTTTCAAAGGCATCCAGCACCTCATCGGCCTGACCACTGAGGGTGATTTCGACAAAGACCGTCGTGGGGCGGCCCATCTTGCGCGGATCAAGCAGGGCGACATAGTCGCGGATATAGCCTTCTTTTTCCAAGCGCTGCACGCGCCGGTGGCAGGCGGACGCGGACAGATTGGCCATTTCCGACAGTTCGGCGTTGGACATGCGCCCTTTCTTTTGCAGGACCTCAAGGATTCGGCGGTCGATACTGTCAATTTCCATTTTGCGCATGATCCTTCGATGATTTGCCATTTCTGCACACATTTCTAGCGTAAATACCGCAAACAGCCAAGAACATTCACCAGCACCTTGCGCCGCAAACAGCCGATAATTTCGCACAGTTCAAGGGAGGACACAGGCATGCATATCGGTTGCCCGAAAGAGATCAAACCACAGGAATTCCGCGTCGGAATGACGCCCAACGCAGCGCGCGAAGCTGTGAACAACGGCCATCAGGTCACAATCGAGACCGCTGCCGGTGCCGGCGGGGGCTTTGCCGACGACGACTATATCGCGGCTGGCGCGCAGATCGTGGGCACAGCGGCCGAAGTGTTCGAAGCGGCTGAAATGATCGTAAAAGTGAAAGAACCGCAGCCGATCGAGCGCAAAATGTTGCGGGAAGGTCAGATTTTGTTCACCTACCTGCACCTTGCACCCGACCCAGAACAGACCAAAGACCTGATGGCATCGGGTGCCACCTGCATCGCCTATGAAACCGTGACCGATGATCGCGGCGGGCTGCCACTGCTTGCCCCCATGTCAGAGGTCGCAGGCCGCCTTGCCCCGCAAGTGGGGGCGTGGACCCTGCAAAAGGCCAATGGCGGACGCGGGGTTCTGATGGGCGGTGTACCAGGTGTCGGGCCTGCGCGTGTGCTTGTCATCGGCGGCGGCGTCGTGGGAACCCATGCCGCCAAGATCGCGGCGGGCATGGGGGCGGATGTGACGGTGCTGGACCGGTCATTGCCGCGCCTGCGCTATCTTGATGACGTCTTCGGCGGACACTTCAAAACCAGCTACGCCAGTGCAGGCAACACGATCGAACTGGCGCGCGAAGCCGATATGATCATCGGTGCGGTCCTGATCCCCGGTGCGGCAGCCCCCAAGCTGATCTCGCGGGCGCAATTGGCCGCCCTGAAACCGGGTGCAGCGCTTGTGGACGTGGCGATTGATCAGGGCGGCTGCTTTGAGACGTCCAAAGCCACGACACATCAGGACCCGATCTATGATGTGGACGGGATCATGCACTACTGCGTGGCGAATATGCCGGGGGCTGTGGCGCGCACTTCGACGATTGCTTTGGGGAATGCGACGATGCCGTTCATGCTGGCCTTGGCCAATAAAGGCTGGCGTCAAGCCTGCGAGGACGACCCGCACCTGCTTGACGGTCTGAATGTCCATGCAGGAAAGCTGACCTATTATGCCGTGGGCAAGGCGCTGGGGATTGATGTAATCTCACCGGCATTGGCACTGAAGTCCTGACGATAACACTGACCCGCCCCGAAGAAAGGGGCGGGTCAGGCGCGGTGTGCGATTAGCCTTGCTTGGCCAGCGCGTCGCGGATTTCCAAAAGAACGTCCAACTCGGTCGGGCCTTTGGGGGCTTCTGGCACGGGTTGTTCTTCTGCTGTGGCAGCGTCCTTGATCTTGTTCACGGATTTGACAAGCATGAAGACCACAAAGGCAATGATCAGGAAATTGATAACTGCCATGATGAACGCACCATAGGCAAAAATCGAGGCACCTGCCTCGCGGGCGGCCTCAAGCGATGCGCCA
>JBFEQR010000253.1:0-4424 GCA_041549425.1 Yoonia sp.
CGTCAGGACTTTCAGGCGCTGATCAAAGAATGGTGGAGCATGATCGGTGTTGAAACCGAGCTGCGCAACATCGACGCTTCCGTGTTCTTCGGCGGTGACCCGGGTTCGCCTGACACCTTTGAAAAGTTCTATGCGGACGTGGAAATGTACGCCAACAACTTTGATGGTACAGACCCGCAGGCCTATCTCTCTGCTTACACTTGTGACAAGGCACCGCGTCCTGAAACACAGTGGCAGGGCGAAAACATCAACCGTTTCTGTGATCCGGCATATGATGCGATGGTCGCAGAACTGCAGCAGACCGCTGACATCGACAAGCGTGGCGAACTGGCCCGCAAGCTCAATGACATGTTGACCAAGGACAGCATGACAATCGTACCGCTGGTTGACCGTGGTCGGGTGTCGGCACACGCCAATTCGCTTGGTGGCGTTATTCTGAACACTTGGGACAGCGAGCTGTGGAATGCAGCGGACTGGTACCGCATCGGCGACAACCGCTAATAAACCGTGGGCTTGCGCCCACACCACGCAGGCCGGGGTTCACCCCTGGCCTGCGCCTCCCGACCCACCAAAGACCTGAACTGAGGCGCCGCTTATGCTGACCTACACCATCCGTAGATTATTGCTGTCGATTCCGACGCTTTTGTTCATCGCTTTCGTGATCTTCATGCTGCTGGAACTCGCACCCGGCGATCCCATGTCGCAGATGCCGCTGACCATTCCGCCGGAGGTCAAAGAGAAGATGCGCCAGGCGCTGGGTCTGGGCGAACCATGGTGGGTGCGCTTCCCGCTCTGGCTCAAGCAGTTCTTCATCGTGGAGCCGCAGTACTGGATCGACAGTACATTCGGCACGAACTTTGCCGATGGTGCGCAGCGCATCATCAGCTTCCAGTCCCGCAGCCCCGTTTTCGACACGATCGCACAGCGTTTGCCACAGACCCTTTGGGTGGTCGGCATGTCCTATGTGGTTGGTGTCGCCATTGCGTTGCCCATCGGGATTATCAGTGCTTACAAGCAATACTCGGTCTTTGATCAGGCGGGCACATTCGTCAGCATGATCGGCTTTTCCGTGCCACCGTTCTTTTCCGGCGTGCTGGTCATTGTGATCTTTTCGGTTCAGTTGGGCTGGCTGCCGTCGATCTACGACACCACGCACCAAGTCGTGGATTGGGAAAGCTTCAAGTTCCAGTTGCAGCAGATGATCATGCCCGTGATGGTGCTGGCCCTGCAGACGACCGCACAGGTCAGCCGCTACATGCGCGCTTCCATGCTGGACAACCTCAGCCAGGACTACGTGCGCACCGCCCGCGCCAAGGGCATGTCCGAAAGCGTCGTGGTCATGCGCCATGTGCTGCGCAACTCGATGATCCCTGTTGTGACGGTTATCGCGCTTGGCATCCCGTCGATCTTTGGCGGTGCGATCATCACAGAGCAGGTGTTCAAGGTGAACGGTCTTGGCCAGCTTTTGATTATCGCGTTGCAGGGGTCCGACATTCCGATGGTCATGACGATCACCTTCCTGCTGGCCGTTCTGATCGTGATGATGAACCTGATTGCCGACATTCTTTACGGCGTGCTTGACCCGAGGATCCGCTATGACTGATGTGAGCCAGGCACCCGCCGCAGACGCACCTATCGAAAAACCACGCAACCAGTGGCTTGATGTGTGGGACCAGTTCCGCACGCACAAAGGTGCTATGGCGGGTCTGATCTTTCTGACCTTCATCACGCTGTTCTGTACGGTCGGGCCGATGATCTGGGACGTTGATCCCGGCAAGCTGGATATCCGCAACAAGGATGTCCGCCCGATTTACGTGGCGATCTGGGATGGCGATGCCAAGACCAGTTGGGCGCGCCCCATGGGAACCGACAATCTGGGCCGCGATATTATGGCCAATATCATGCAGGGAGGCCGGATCAGCCTTGCGGTAGGCTGGACCGCGATGATCCTTGCGATCCTGATCGGGACGTTGATCGGCGTGCTGGCAGGATATTTCCGCAAGCTTGATCCGTGGCTGATGCGCTTTACCGATCTGGTGCTTGCATTGCCGCTTTTGCCGCTGTTGCTGGTGATGATGCTGCTGTTCCGCGATCCGCTGCGGGCGGCCTTCGGGCCCGAGAACGGGATATTCATTCTGATTGTTGTCGGGATCGGCATCACCTCGTGGATGCAGACCGCACGGATCGTGCGCGGTGACGTAATGGCCCTCAAAGAGCGGGAATTCGTGCTTGCCGCACGCTCGATCGGGACGCCGCCCCGCCGGATGATTACGCGGCACGTGCTGCCCAATGTGCTGTCGCCGATCATGGTGTCGGCTACACTCGGCCTTGCCACGGCGATCATCACAGAAAGCGCGCTGTCGTTCCTTGGCCTCGGCTTTCCGTCCGATTTCCCCACATGGGGCAAGATCCTGTTCGACAGCGTTGACCGGATGACCTCTTTTCCTGAACGCGTCCTGTGGCCAGGTCTGGCGATTTCGCTGACGGTGCTTGCGGTCAACTATATCTGTGACGGTCTGCGCGACGCGCTTGATCCACGGATCAGGGGATTGTGATTGCGGGGCGATGACAACTGCGCCTGATAGTTCGGACACTTACTGATTGATGCGGCGCGCCTCTTCTGAAAGCAAAGGGGTTCCCGATTGACTGATACGACGGTGCGTCTGGCCCAAGATCAGGCAGATGTTGACGCGGCCCGCGCACTTTGCCGGGAATGGCAGGCCTGGCATTGGGACAACTATCCCGCTGACTGGCCCAAGCCAGAGGACCCCGATTGGCCGACCAAGATGCAGCATCCGATGGACCCCGAAAACTTTGCCGCGGCCATTGCGGACCTGCCGATCCTGCACAAGCGACCGGACGGCGGTATCCTTGTGGCCTATGTGAACGGGCACCCTACCGGATGCGTGATGTATAGCAGGGCCGGTCCCGGAGTGGCCGAATTCAAGCGAATGTTCGTCAGCGTTGCGGGACGTGGACGGGGGCTTGGCCAGAAACTGCTGAGCCATATGTTCGAACAGATGATTGCCGACGGATATACCCGCGTGTTTTTCTCATCTGCGACCTTCCTGCGACACGCGCGGACCATGTATGAAAACGCAGGCTTCACCGACATGGCGCATCCTGCAGGCTTTCCAGAGGATTGGCGCGACAAGGTCTATTTCATGGAACGCGCCCTGATTTAGTCCGGCCCCTGCGTCCCTTGGCCGTCCCCTTGTGCGATCCCTCAAAGCAAAAAAGGCCCCACTGCATCACACAGCGGGGCCTATTTCTTGTCAGGTGGATCGTGATCCACCTTACCTGATCATCAGTCGATCTTCGGCAGCAATTCGTCCAGAGACTTTTTCGCATCGCCGTAGAACATGCGCGTGTTCTCTTTGAAGAACAGCGGGTTCTCGATACCCGAATAACCGGTGCCCTGCCCGCGCTTGGACACAAACACCTGCTTGGCTTTCCAGCACTCCAGCACCGGCATACCGGCGATCGGGCTGTTGGGATCATCCTGTGCCGCAGGGTTCACGATGTCGTTGGAACCGATCACAATGGCCACGTCCGTATTCGGGAAGTCGTCGTTGATCTCGTCCATTTCCATGACGATGTCATAGGGCACTTTGGCCTCGGCCAGCAGCACGTTCATGTGGCCGGGCAGACGCCCCGCAACAGGGTGGATCGCAAAGCGGACGTTCTTGCCTTGCGCGCGCAGTTTGCGGACCAGTTCAGAGACCGCTTGCTGCGCTTGCGCCACCGCCATGCCGTAACCGGGGATGATGATGATGCTGTCAGCTTCGTTCAGCGCGGCTGCAACGCCGTCTGAATCGATTGCGATCTGCTCACCCTCAACCGCCATCTGTTCGCCCGCAGGGCCGCCAAAGCCGCCCAGAATAACGCTGACGAACGACCGGTTCATGGCCTTACACATGATGTACGACAGGATCGCACCGGACGAACCGACAAGCGCGCCCACAACGATCAACAGATCATTGCCCAGCGAGAAGCCGATCGCCGCCGCAGCCCAGCCCGAATAGCTGTTCAGCATCGACACAACGACAGGCATATCCGCGCCGCCGATGCCCATGATCAGGTGATACCCGATGAACAGCGCCAGAATGGTCATCAGAACAAGCGGCATGAACCCGCCGGTGTTGAAATACCAGATCAGGCACAAAAGCGAACCAGCCGCCGCACCCGCGTTCAGCAGGTGACCACCGGGCAGCTTTTTTGCGGCAGTGTCTACTTTGCCAGCCAGCTTGCCATAGGCAATGACCGAGCCGGTAAAGGTGATCGCACCGATGAAGATGCCAAGGAACAATTCAACCCGCAGGATGGCAATTTCAACGCCGTCCTTCTTGGCCAGCAAGGCTGCGAAACCATCCAGCGCCTCTTTGCCGGCGGCGTCCATGCCCATGACGCGGTTCAGCTCGATA
>JBFEQR010000254.1:0-4409 GCA_041549425.1 Yoonia sp.
CACTACGGCTGCCCGATGGATATGGAATGGGCGCGCGACGGCAAGACCGGCACGCTTTATATCGTGCAGGCGCGGCCCGAAACGGTACAGTCGCGGGCCGATGTGGGCGCGCTCAAATCCTACACAGTAGCCAAGGCAGGCGAGGTGCTGGTCAGGGGGCTAAGCGTTGGCAATGCCGCCGTTTCGGGGCGCGTCTGCATGATCGAAAACGCAGCCGACATCGACCGTTTCATAGACGGATCAGTGCTTGTCACCTCGACCACGGACCCCGACTGGGTGCCGATCATGAAACGTGCCGCAGCGATTGTGACCGACCACGGCGGGCGCACGTCCCATGCGGCGATTGTCAGTCGTGAACTGGGCCTGCCTGCGGTCGTGGGCTGCGGCAACGCCACCCATCTGCTGCACGAGGGGCAGGACGTGACCGTATCCTGCGCGGGCGGCGAAGAGGGGCTGATCACCGCAGGCCTTTCGGAAATCACTGTGCAAGAAGAAACGCTGGACGCCCTGCCCAAGGTCACGACACAGGTCATGCTGAACCTTGCCAACCCCTCGGTCGCCCTGCGCTGGTGGCAGTTGCCGGTCGATGGTGTCGGCCTTGCGCGGATGGAATTCGTGATCAACAACGCCGTCAAGGTGCATCCCATGGCCCTGCTGAATTTCGACCGGATCAGTGATGCGGCCACCCGCGACAAAGTCGCGGAACTGACGGCGGGTTACGACCATAAACCCGACTACTTTGTAGATCATCTGGCGCGCGGACTGTCGCGCATCGCGGCGTTTTGCTATCCCAAACCGGTGATCGTGCGGATGAGCGATTTTAAAACCAATGAATATGCCGACCTGCTGGGCGGGCGCGATTTCGAACCCCACGAAGAAAATCCGATGATCGGTTTTCGGGGTGCCTCGCGGTATTATTCGGACCACTACCGCGACGGTTTCGCGCTGGAGTGTCAGGCGATTGCGCGGCTGCGTGGCGAAATGGGGTTCGACAATGTGATCATGATGATCCCCTTCTGCCGGACCCCGCATGAGGCCGATCAGGTGCTGGCTGTCATGGCCGAAAACGGGCTGGAGCGGGGCCGCGACGGGTTGCAGGTCTATGTCATGTGCGAAATCCCCGCCAATGTGGTGTGCGCCGCCGCATTTGCCGAACGGTTCGACGGGTTTTCCATCGGGTCCAACGACCTGACCCAGCTGACGCTTGGGATCGACCGCGATTCAGATGCGCTTGCCGATTTGTTCCGCGAAGACGATCCCGCCGTGCTGTGGATGATCGAAACGGTGATCCGCGAGGCGCATAAAGCGGGCTGCAAAGTCGGCTTTTGCGGGCAAGCGCCCAGCAATGACCCCACCTATGCGCAAAAGCTTGTGGGCTACGGGATCGACAGTATTTCGGTGACGCCGGACAGTTTTGTCAGTGTCTTGCGCAATGTGGCCAAGGCAGAAGGGGGGTAGGGCACGGCAGGGTCTGACGACGCAGGGGGCCTACAGCACCTCGATCTCGCTTTGCGCAAACCGCGCTGTGGCGGTGTCGGTGTCGCAAAGCGCGGTGCCTTCGGTGCTGACCGTGGCACTCGCGGCGGCAACACCCCATTGCAGGGCCATCGGCAGGCCTTCGCCCCGCGCCAAAGCCAGCGTCATGGACCCCACAAAGGCGTCCCCCGCCCCGATCTTGCTGCGCACCGGCACAATGGGCGGATGACAGATCATCCGCAGGTCTTTGGATACCAGAACAGAACCTTCAGGCCCGCGCCCCGTTACAACCGTCTCGGCCACGCCGCGTTCCACCAATCCCGCCGCAAAGGCCACGCTATCGTCAATGGTGCGCATGGGGTGGGCCGCGGCGGCTGCCGCTTCTTTCTGGTCGATGCGCAGGACATGCACCGGCGTTGTCGGGCGGGCGATCAGCCGGTCAAGCGTCATACCAGAGGTATCGACGATGACTTTGGGCGATTTGGGCAAGGTAGCCGCGATAATCTGGCTTGTGAAATCCACAGGCAGACCCGGGGCCACACTGCCGCTGATTACCAGAAACCCGCCCTGCGGCGTGTGCTCGGCAATCGCGGCAAGCAGGGCTTCGGCATCGCGCGCGGTCATCTCCTGACCCGGCACGCTAAAGCGGTATTGCGTCGCTTCGGCCTCGTCCATGACCGCAAAGCTTTCGCGCGTTTCGCCAGAGACCGGCACGGCAATCGTCGGCACATTTTCCTTGGCCAGCAAATCCAGCAGCCGGTCCCCCATGGCCCCGCCCACAGCGACAAGTGCGGTGGCGTGACCGCGCAGTTTCGACACGGCCCGTGCGACATTGACGCCGCCACCACCGGGATCGACGCGGGGCTGCGCACACCGCAGTTTGCGCCCTGCAATCACCTGCGGCACGGTCGTCGCGATGTCCACCGAAGGGTTCAGCGTGACGGTCAGAATGGGCGTCTGGACGGCCACGCCGTTATTTCTGCGCCATGGCAAGACGAAGCACAGCGGCCAGAATCGCCTGTGCCAGAACCGGCGACCGGCCCACGCCGATCACGGCGTCGCTGTCGCGGCTGTCTGTTTCACGCAAGGTGCATTGCCAATGCCCGTCCTTGTCATTGGTCCGCCCGCGGATATGCACGTTCCAGTTGGGATAGGCATCATCGGCTACCAGCATCGCATGATCCGTGGTGTCCAGATAATCCGCCGTCAGCCCTTTGACCGTATCACAGTCGGGCAACAGAAACTGCAAGGCATGGATCACACCGTCGAATTCGGCGACGCTCATGTCGTGGGATGTTTCCAGCTCTTTGATCAGAACGTCGAGTTCGGGATCTTTCATCAGCATTACTCCGGCAGTCAGGTGACAGTGATTTTATGCACCGTTGATAACAAGGATCGCGCGCAAGTGATTTGATTTTGATCAATAGGCGCGCGCCCTGATCCGCTACCCACAAGCAGACCCAATCCGCTGAAAGGAACCGACCATGACACGTATGATACATGTCTTCGAACGCACGACACACGAGGCCCACGAATGGGTGAACGATCTGGCCGGACGTACCGGCTGGACCAATGAACGCGAAGTGCTTCGCCTGTTGCGCAGCGTGTTGACCAAGATCAGGGATCACCTGCCGGTCAACGAAATGGCCCAGTTCTCGGCGCAGATGCCGCTGATCCTGCGGGGGATGTTCTTTGAAGGATGGCAGCCCAAGCAGACGCCCGTGCGCGAACGCCACGTGCCCGAATTCATCGCAGCCATCGAGGCAACAATCGGCGAGGTTCTGGATTATCGCGGTCCCGAGGATATCAAAGCCGCCTTCAACACCATCAACGCCCATGTCTCGCGCGGCGAAGTCGAAGACGTGCGCGCCTGCCTGCCACAGGAATTGCGCGACCTCTGGCCTGCGCCATAACGGGGCGTTAGGGTCGGTCACAGGGGCGATATGCCTGCGCTCAGGGAGACGGAGACCCGATTGACCCAGACACCCACGCTTCGCCGCGCCCTGAACGCGCCGCTTTTGACGCTTTACGGCCTTGGCGTCACCGTTGGCGCGGGCATCTATGTGCTGGTCGGGGCCACAGCGGCACAGGCGGGTGCCTATGCGCCTGCGTCCTTTCTTGTGGCCGCGGTTGTCGTGGCGTTCACCGCCTTTTCCTATGCCGAACTGTCCACCCGTTTTCCCGTCAGCGCGGGCGAGGCCGCCTATGTCTCTGCCGGCTTCAGCCGTAACTGGCTGACAACAGGTGTGGGGCTTGCTGTTGCGGCCTCCGGCATCATTTCCGCGGCGGCGGTGTCGATCGGTGCGGCATCCTATCTGCAAACGCTGACGGGGCTGGGCCAGCCCGTGCTGATTGCCGGTGTGGTCGGAACAATGGGCCTGATTGCCCTGTGGGGCATCACGCAATCGGTTGTCGTGGCGGGCATCATCACCGTGATCGAGGTAGGGGGACTGGCGCTTGTCATCTACTGGGGCTTCGGGGTGGCGGAACCGCAAGGGGTGCCGCTGGCGCAGATGATCCCGCCGCTGACCGGTGCCCACTGGACGGGGATCGCAGGGGCCACCGTGCTCGCGTTCTTTGCCTTCATCGGGTTCGAGGACATGGCCAATGTCGCAGAAGAGGTCAAAGAACCCACACGCACCATGCCACGCGCAATTGTCGCAACGCTGGTGCTGGCCACGCTGATCTATTTCGGCACGACTGCGGCTGTCTTGTATGTTGTGCCTCTGGACACGCTGGCAGGGGCCCCCGCCCCGCTGGTGCTGGTGTTCGCAGAGGGTCATACCGGTGTGATACAGGCCTTTGGCCTGATCGCCGTGGTGGCCACGGTCAACGGCGTGCTGATCCAGATGATCATGGCGTCACGGGTGCTTTACGGTCTGGCCGCACGCGGGCATTTGCCATCCGTGCTGGCCCGCGTCGCCCCGCGCACG
>JBFEQR010000255.1:0-4349 GCA_041549425.1 Yoonia sp.
ATGCGCATCGGCACCCCGTCCCAGTCTTGCTGGACGGAAATCGCATCGCGGGTGATGCCCGCCTCCGGGCCGGTCAACAGGCGTTCTTCGCCGATGATCTTGTTGATCAGCGTGGATTTGCCCGCATTCGGGCGGCCCACGACGGCAATCTGCAAAGGTTTCGATTTGGTCGGCACGCGGGGTGCGTCTTCATCGTCTTCGCCGACATCGACGTCGATCTCTGGCGCGTCAGCGGCGGCTTTTTCTGCATGGGCGTCGTAAATGGGGCGCAGCATGTCCATCAATTCGCCCATGCCTTCGCCATGTTCGGCAGACATGCGGATCGGCTCGCCCAATCCAAGGGCGTAGGCCTCAAGGATGGTGGCGTCGGCGGCTTTGCCTTCGCCTTTGTTGGCGGCAAGAATAACGTTGGCGTTCTTTTTGCGCAGAATATCGGCAAAAACCTCGTCCGCAGGCAGCACGCCCGCACGCGCGTCGATCATGAACAGGCAGACATCGGCCATTTCGACCGCACGTTCGGTCAAGCGGCGCATCCGGCCTTGCAGGCTGTCGTCGGTTGCTTCTTCCAGACCGGCGCTGTCGATCACGGTAAAACGCAGGTCGGCGATCCGCCCTTCGCCTTCGCGCAGGTCGCGGGTCACCCCCGGCTGGTCATCGACCAAGGCCAGTTTCTTGCCCACCAAACGGTTGAACAAGGTGGATTTGCCCACATTGGGACGCCCCACAATTGCAAGGGTAAAGCTCATTTCTCACGCTCCTGACGGTCTAGGCTCGTGCGCCTACACCAATTCGGCGTCAACGAAAAGCGTGCAATTGCCCTGATTTGCTAATCACGTAAAGCACACCATTGGCCACAACAGGACCAGAGGCCGCACCATCTGGCAGCGCGATGTCACCCACAGAGGCCCCGGAGGTAGGGTCAAACTGCCGGATCAGGCCGTCGGAGGACGTCACAATCAGGCGCCCCCCCGCCAAAACGGGGCCGTAATGGGTAAAGACACTGCTTTGGTTGCGGGTGCGTTTGTCGTTCTCAAATCGCGGCAGCGCCACGCGCCAGACCGGCGTGCCGGTGTTTGCATCCAACCGCACCAGTTCATTCAGGTCATTGATCAGGAATACGGCGTTCCCCGCAACCCAGACCGGCCCCAAGGCCCCTTCGGTCGCGGTCCAGGCGCGCTCGCCGGTGGTCAGGTTGATCGCCACGGTGCGCCCGCCGAAATTGCTGATGTAGACGCGGTTGCCCACAATCACCGGATCACCGGCGATATCACTGATTACAGACGCCGCAGAGCCAATACGATCGCCCGAGACCACGGTCGACCAGCGCGTAATACCGCCCAGTGGATAGGTTGCCAGCACTTCGCCCGAGGGGAACGGGAAAACCACGAATTCGCCACCGGTCGCAGGCGAAGCCCCGCCACCAAAGTTGGCCGACGACGGCACACCTGCTTGTTGCCAGCGAATGCGGCCATTGCCGATATCCAGCGCCCAAGCGGTGCTGTCGCGGGCGACCACGTAGACCAGATCATCGCGCACGGTCGGGCCTGCGTTTGCAGGCGCGTCAAGGTCCTGCACCCAGCGCACCGCACCCGTTGCCGCATCCAGCGCCGAAATCTCGCCATAGCCGGTGGTCACGTAGACCTGCCCGCCCGCGACCGAAATCCCCCCGCCCGAGGCATCGCCTGCGTCACTGCCCGAGGGGGTCAGATCACGCGTCCAGATCGCGCGGCCATCACTGCCGGTGGCAGTGACCAAGGCGCGGGCATCCACGGTGTAGATCACACCGTTTGCCACAACCGGATGCGAGGTGATGCGCGCACGCCTGCTGTTGCCCTCGCCGATGGGCGCGACAAACAGCGGACGTAAACTCTGACCCAATGCGGGATGGGTGATACTGTGGCTGGCGGACCCGTTGCGATGCCCCCACTGGTCGTTCAACCGGGCGGCGGGCAAGGTGATTGGCGCGACCTGATTGGCAAAATCAGCCTGCACACGGATATCAGTGCGGTCACCGGTGAGGATCACTTCCTGCTCTCCGCAGGCAGCCAGCAAAACCAGAGACACTGCGGCAATCGTCAATCTTACTGTCACGGTCAGATCCAATCTGCGCTTTTACTCGGTGCGGGCGACAGGCATAGGCTCGCCCAGCGCCACCATGAGGGTCTGCGCGCGCTCGCGCAACCCGCGTGTGACACCTGCATCCTCTGCGATACGCTGCAGCATTTCCAGCGCCGCCGCTGTGTCGCCCTCTTCCAGCGCCATATAGGCCAATTGCTCCATCGCCAGCAGGCTGAAAGGCAAACCCGGTGCCGCCAGCGCCTCAAGCGCCGCTTTGCGCGTCGCATTGTCGTCAGAGGGCAGCATCGCCGCCTTGAAGCCTGCGATATCGCGGTACATCTGCGGCACGTCCGCATCCATGGTCAGCGCGTTCAGGGTTTGCGCGGCAGCGGCCAAATCACCGGCCTCTTGCTGGGCGGCGGCCCGCAATAGCAGGGTGACGGCGGCAGAACTGCCAGCGGGGTCAACGGCCTCCAGCGATGCGGCGCGGTCGGCGGGATCATTCTGTTCCAATGCCGCCAAAAGCGCATCACCAGTGGCTTGGGCAGCACTGCGCACCTGCGCACTGCGATATTCGTTAAAGGCCGCGCCACCCACCAAAAGCAGGACACAGGCCACCCCGATCCAGCCGTAGCGGCGCAAATAGCCGTACAGCTTTTCACGGCGTACCTCTTCGGTGACTTCATCGATAAAACTGTCGGTGTTGCTCACCCTGGCCTCCTTGGTTTCAGCCGGTTCACGGTCGGTCCTGCGCGTTCTTATCGCGAAGCTTGTGGCATGAACAAGTGCCCAAGCCAAAAAGGGGCCGCTGCCGGCGCGGATCACGCGAAATTGTGCGCTTGCCGTTGGGGTATATTTTCGCTAATCTGAACTGAATGGTTTAGTATGAAATACTGATCTGAACCCGCATTTGGCGCGTATTTACAGCGAAAAGAGACACGGCCCCGGATTTTTTCAAAGCGGCCAAAAGGAAGAACAACATGAAAATCATCCCGGTGATCACCGCACTTCTGGTGTCAGCAGGCCTCTATTTCCTTGTGTTTGAGCGGGACCGCCTGCTGGATTTCGCCCAAGGCGACACCGTGACCGCGCCCGAAACCCAAACCGCGCAAGAGGTCATCGCGCAGGCAGAGCAGGAGGCGCAAGAAGCCTTATCTGATTCTGTGGTGCGTGTGGTGGCCAGCCATTCGGCGGCGCAGACCGTGGACAGTGCTGTCGTGCTGCGGGGCCGGACAGAGGCCGCTCGTCAGGTGACTGTCGCTGCCGAAACAGGCGGTCAGGTGATCTCGGAACCGCTGCGCAAGGGGGCCTTTGTCAACGAGGGTGACGTGATGTGCCGCCTTGATCCGGGCACCCGCGAGGCGTCGCTGGCCGAAGCGCGCGCACGGCTTGCCGAAGCCCAAGGACGCGTCCCCGAGGCCGAGGCGGGCGTCATCGAAGCCAACGCCCGTGTGCGCGAGGCCGAAATCAACCTTAACGCCGCCCAACGCCTGTCCGAAGACGGGTTTGCCTCTGAAACCCGTCTGGTCAGCGCCGAGGCCGCCATGCAGGGTGCCAGCGCTGGCCTGCAACGCGCGCGCTCGGCGGTGGTGTCTGCACAGGCGGGCATCCAGTCCGCGCAGGCGGCGGTGGCCTTTGCCGAACGCGAGATCGAAAAACTGACCATCACGGCGCCGTTTTCCGGCCTGCTTGAAACCGATACCGCCGAACTGGGATCGCTGATGCAAACAGGCACGCCCTGCGCCACGATTATCCAGCTGAACGAAATCAAGCTGGTCGGCTTTGTCCCCGAGGCCGATGTCGGCAAGGTCAATGTCGGTGCCATGGCCGGCGCGCGCCTGACCGATGGTCGCGAGGTACGCGGCCGCGTCACATTCCTGTCGCGCAGCGCGGATGAACTGACACGCACATTCCGCGTGGAAGTCACCGTCGCCAATGACGACATGTCGATCAGCGACGGGCAGACCGCCGAAATTCTGGTGGCCTCTGACGGGCGCACCGCGCATCTGATCGCGCAATCGACGCTGACGCTGGATGATGACGGCGTTCTTGGCGTGCGCATCGTGGATGAGGGCAACATCGCCCGCTTTTTGCCGGTAACACTGTTGCGCGACACAGCCGCAGGTGTCTGGGTGACCGATCTGCCCGAAACGGTTGATATCATCACGGTCGGTCAGGAGTTCGTCGTCGATGGCGTCCGCGTCGCGCCAACCTTTACGGAGGCAAAAGGATGACCGGTCTCGTCGATTGGGCCGCATCGCGCGCCCGCATGGTGCTGGCGTTTATCGCCC